>JAYSFT010000049.1:0-18639 GCA_041913245.1 Rhodospirillaceae bacterium
GCATGCTGACGCCCAGCCATGCCAAGAAGGTCCAGCGCTACAAGGACGACATCATCCCGCTGTACCACCGCTATCAGGTGGAAACGCAGATGGAATCGATCAACAGCCCGGTGGTGCAGCTGCGCTCGGGCGGCTCGATCGTGTTCGCGCAGACCGAAGCCCTGGTGGCCATCGACGTGAACTCGGGCCGCGCCACGAAGGAGCGGCACATCGAGGAGACGGCGTTCAAGACGAACATGGAAGCGGCCGAGGAAATCGCGCGCCAGCTTCGCCTGCGCGATCTCGCCGGACTGATCGTCATCGACTTCATCGACATGGAAGACAACCGCAACAACCACGCGGTTGAGCGGCGCCTGAAAGAAGCGCTGAAGGCCGACCGCGCCCGCATCCAGGTGGGCCGCATCAGCCACTTCGGGCTTCTGGAGCTTTCACGTCAACGCCTGCGCCCCAGCCTGATCGAAGCCAACTTCCGCGCCTGCGCGCACTGTGCCGGCACCGGCATGATCCGTTCGACGGAATCGGCCGCGGTGCACTCGCTGCGCATGCTGGAAGAAGAAGGCGTGCGCCAGCGTTCGAGCGAAGTGACGATCACCGTGCATCCGGACGTCGCGCTGTACCTTCTGAACTACAAGCGCGAAGCCCTGGCCGGCATCGAAACCCGCTACGGCATCCGCATCTTCGTGATGGGCGACGCCATGCTCATCCCGCCGAACCTGCGCCTGGACCGCGTGAAGGCGATGCGCGCGCCGGGCGAAGGCCCCGAGCCGCGCGAGGCGCAGACTCCACGCGCCGAGATCGGACGCGAGATCGCGCCGCCGGAGCCGGAAGAGGAAGAAGAGGCCGAGGACGAAGCCGAGGACGAAGCCGAGACGCCCGCGCCGGAGGGCCGCGAGCCGCGCGGCCACAGCCATGCGCGCGGCGAAGGCGAGGACGGCGGACGCCGCCGCAAGCGCCGCCGCAGACGCCGCGGCCGCGGCGACGAGCGTGACGGTGGACGCGAAGGCGGCCGCGACGGTGGACGCGAAGGCGGGCACCGCCATGAGGGCCAGCGCCATGAGGGCCAGCGTCATGAAGGCCCGCGTCATGAAAATCGCCAGGACCGTCCCGAACAGCGCGCCGAAGGTGAAAGTGGCGAGGCCGCCGACGGCGACGAGCCGCAGGCGTTCGAAGGACAGGAAGGCCGTTCCGAGCAGCAGGGCCGTGACGGCGACGGCCGCCGCCGCCGCCGCGGACGCCGCGGCGGACGCCGCCGCCGCCGTGGAAACGGCGAGCCCGGCAGCGAACACGGCGGGGAACATGGCGGCGAACAGCGGGGCGAAGCCCACGCCGGTCAGCAACCGTCCGCCGGCGAGACGACGTCCGAGGCGATGGACAGCGCGGCGGGCTCCTGGCCCGAAATGCATACGCCCGCGCCCGAGGCCATCAACGCGCCCGCGCATGAAGACGCGGCCGGCGCCGAGGGGGCCGCGGAGGTCCGCAACGGGACCGGCGGGTCGCGCTCGTTCTTCCGCGCGATCAAGGAAGGCGTGCTCGGCCGCCGCAGCGAGGAAACGCCGCCGGCCGAGGCGCGCGCCGCGGAACCGCCGCGCGCGGAACCGAAGGCGGAGCCAAAACCCGCGCCGGCCGCGCCGGCCGCTCCGGAGCCGGAAGAACCCTCCGGGCCGCCGCGCAAGGGCTGGTGGTCGAACAAGACCTGATCCGAACCAAAAACCCCTTCACCTCGCGGTGAAGGGGTTTTTCATTGCGCGGCGCGCCACGTCTTGAGGCGCGCGCAGGCTTCTTCCATGTCGGCGGTCGCGCCGGCGAAGGAGAAGCGCACGAACCGGTGGCCATGGAAGGGATCGAAATCGAGGCCCGGCGTGATGGCGACGCCGGCTTCGTGCAGCACGCGCCGGCAGAAGTCCATGGAATCGCCGCTCATGTTCGAGATGTCCGCGTAGATGTAGAACGCGCCGTCGGCGGGCGCGAACTTTCCGAAGCCGAGTTCGGGCAGATGCCGGAGCAGGACGTCGCGGTTGCGGGCATAACGCGCGACATTGGCTTCGAGTTCGTCCTTGCAGTCCAAGGCGAACAGCGCGCCGTACTGCGCGACCGTCGGCGCCGAGATGAACAGGTTCTGCGCGAGGCATTCCATCGGGCGCTTGAGGTCTTCGGGGATGACCAGCCAGCCCATGCGCCAGCCGGTCATGCTGAAGTATTTGGAGAAGCTGTTCACGACGATGGCGCTGTTGGACACGGACGCCGCGACGGTGACTTTCGGGCCGTAGGTGATGCCGTGATAGATCTCGTCCGAGATCAGGCGGATGCCGTTGTCGTCGCAGAACCGCGCCAGCTCCGTGAAAGCGTCGGCCGGCATGATCGAGCCGGTGGGGTTGGCGGGGCTGGCGAGGATGACGCCGTTCGGAAGCTTCGGAAGCTTCTTCAGGTGATCGACGGTGAGCTGATAGCGGCTGCCGGCCTCCACGGCGATGAGTTCCGGCACGATCCCGAGGCTTTTCAGGATGTGGCGGTAGGCGGGGTATCCGGGCGAGGCCAGCGCGACACGATCGCCCGCCTCGAAGGCGGTCAGGAACGCGAGCACGAAGGCGGCGGACGATCCGATGGTGCCGAAGATGCGGTCGGCGGGAATGTCCGCGCCGTACTCGTCGGCGTAGTAGCGCGAGATGCGCGCCGACAGCGCGGGAATTCCAGCCGCGACCGTGTAGCCGAGCGGATCGGTTCCCGCCAACAGCGCGGCGACCCGCGCCGCGGCCTTCTTCGGCATCCCCGTCGACGGCTGGCCGACCTCGAGATGGATGATGCTGCGCCCGGCGGCTTCCAGCGCGGTGGCGTCGCGCATCACGTCCATCACGATGAACGGCGGGACAAGCCCGCGCGCGGCAACTTTAAAAGACATCGCTAGATCCTATGGCATGAGGCTGAACGTGGAGGCGGGCGCCGGACAGCGCGGCGCGCCGGCATCCGTCTTGTCCGACTTAAGGCAGGCCAGGAAGCCGAGCGCAAGCTGATCGAGCGTCTTGTCCTGCGGCGAAGCCGCGGGAAAAAGATAACCGCCGTCGCGCGTCATGCTGCCGATGCCGAAGGGCCGGCCCATGGTGAGCGCGCAGGCGACGGCCCCGCCCGCATCGTCGGCCACGGCAAAACCCGTGGTGCCCGGCGTGAGCGCGATGTCTTCGGACTCAGATTGCGGCGTGAACCACCGCGGCGGATCGCCGACGAAGAAGCGCGGGGTGCGCAGGCGCGCGAGCGTGTCGGCCAGCTTCGGCTGGCGCCACTCGTCGCCGGCCGCGATGAGCCGCCGTTCGGGCGTCATGAAGGCCGCGAGCGCGGTGCTGTCGGCGATAAAAGCGCCGCCGTAGGCGACGACATCCTGCGCGAGGGCGGGCGAGACCTTGTGACCGAAGCGCGCCAGCGTCTCGGCCGAGACCACGAGGCTGGACCACGGGCGGTTGCCGAACCTGGCCTGGAGCGCGAGAAGGCCCCGCGGCAGATGAGCGTTGCGGAAGTCGACGGCGGCGACGGTTCCCGCGGCGTCGCGCGTTACACAAACGCCGCCGCCGCCGATGCCGACGGAGGCGGGCGACGTCACGGCGAGGGTGAAACCGAGCGCGGCGGCGGCATCGGCCGCCGTGCCTTTCGCGAAAAGGACCTCTTTTGCAACCGCGCCGGCTTCATGGTCGAAGGTGACGATGCGCATCTCGGGGCGGGCGGCCGCGGGGGTAAATTCAACGTTTTCCGCGCCCTGCAGCCCGCCGAGCTGAAAACGCACCGGCGGCAGCGGGCCGCAGGCGCTCAAGCCCGCCGTGAGACAGCCGGCAAGGCTCAGAAAAGTCAGCATGATTACGGATTTGTAGCCCCGGCTCATGGCTGCAAAATGCCACAATTCGAGGCTATTGGCAGCCACCCCCTGGGGCTAGGTCCCGGCCCGGCCGGTGGGTTAGGCTATGCCTTATAGAGCGTGGAAGGTTTTCCCCTGACGAAGATTGCCCCGTTTTCCCGTTTCCGGCGCGTCACGGCCGCTTTGGCCGCGCTTGGCATCGCCCTGGCGGGCCCGCCCGCCGCCCGCGCCCAGGAATTCTCGACCGGCACCATCCTCTCGGACACCGAGATCGAAGCGACGCTGCAGGCTTATGCGCGGCCGCTGCTGGCCGCGAGCGGCATGCCGCCGGACCGCGTGAAGATCGGCCTGATGGTGGACGATTCGATCAACGCCTTCGCCACCAACGGCAGCCAGATGTTCTTCAACACCGGCCTGATCCTGAAGGCCGAGAACTCGAATGAAGTGATCGGCGTGATGGCCCACGAACTCGGTCATATCGCCGGCGGGCATGTGATCACCGCGAGCGACGGCGCGGCCGCGCCGAACGCGATTTCGCTGCTTTCCACGTTGCTGGGGGTCGCCGCCGGCGTCGCCGCCGGCAGCCCCGACCTCGGCATCGCCCTCATGATGGGAGGCCAGCGCGCCGCCATCGGCGAATATCTGTCCTTCAGCCGCGGCGTCGAGAGCCGCGCCGACCAGTTCGCGCTGAATGCCCTGGAAAAAACCAACCAGTCCGCCGAAGGGCTTTACGCCTTCTTCAACCGCCTCGCGGGAGAAGAACTCCTGATCACGGATCGCGGGGATCCTTACGTGCGCACGCACCCGATGAGCCGCGAGCGCATGGCGACCATCCGCGCCGCCATCGACCGTTCGCAGGTGAAGCCGCAGTCCGCGGCGCCGGCGGCCGAACCGCAACTGGGCAAACCCGGCGACACCGTCGCCGTCGCCAGCGACGCCGCCGGCGTGGAGCTGAAATCCATCGTGACCGCCGAATTGGCCCGCATGGGCTTCAAGGTGCAGGACCTGGCCCTGGCGAGCGACGCGGTGAACCAGTCCGTCGAGACGCGCACCGCCACGGCCGGCATCGTGGTTTACGGCGGCGGCACCGCCAACGTCGCCGCCACGCCCCGCCCGGGCGTGCGTGTCGCCATCGCGCGCGACGAAACGAGCGCCCGCGCGGCGCGCGAACAGAACGACGCGAACGTGATGGCGCTCGGCGCGCGCGTCATGCCGCCCGATCAGACGCGCGCGGTGATCAAGGCGTTCCTCGACACCAAGTCGGCGGTCGCGCGCCCGGGGGAGGTCCCGACCCTCGAAGAACAGCACAGACGCATGGTCGCGAAGCTGTACGCCTTCCTGAAGCCGCAGTACGCGACGCTGTCGCGGTATCCCGAGACCGACAAATCGGTGTGGGGCCGTTACGCGCGCGCGATCGCCTATTACCGCCGCGGCCAGTTCGACAAGTCGCTGCCCATCGTCGACGACCTGCTGAAGGACCGCCCGCACGATCCGTACTTCTGGCAGATCAAGGGCGACATGCAGTTGTCGCGCAGCAAGACCGACGAGGCCATCGTCGCCTACCGCGAAGCGCTGAAATACATGCCGAACGCGCCGGAGATCCTGAACGCCAAGGCCCACGCGATGACGGAGAACAGCGACAAGGCCTATGCCGCCGAAGCCGAGGAGACCTTGAAGCGCTCGGCCGCCCTCGACCCCGAGAACGCCTATACCTGGGACCTGATGGCGCGCTCCTACGCTCTTTCGGGTAACGAAGGCATGAGCGCCTACGCCGCGGCGGAAAAGGCCATGCTGATCGGCCAGTTCGGCGACGTGGCCCGTTACTCGATGCAGGCGGACAAGCTGCTCGAAAAAGGCACGCCGACATGGTATCGCCTGCAGGACATCAAAATCGCCGCGCAGAATCACATGCGCGATATGAAAGAGCGGCGCCGCTAGGCGCGAAAGGACAAGGATATGACCCGTTTCCTGAACGCCTCGGCCCTGCGCACGGCCGTCAGCGCTGTAGCCCTCGCCGGCCTCGCCGCCGCGCCGGCATCCGCGCAGAACGCCATGCTTTCCGACGCGCAGAAGAAGGAAGTACGCGCCCTGGTGCGCGAGTACATCCTCGCCAACCCGGAAGTCATCACCGAGGCCGTCTCGCTGCTTCAGGAGAAGGAAGAAAAGGCCAAGGCCGGGAAGGTCGTCGCGGCGATCAACGCCAACAAGGCGGCGCTGTTCAATCCGGCCGAAGCGACCGTGATCGGCAACCCCAAGGGCGACGTCACCGTGGTCGAGTTCTTCGATTACAACTGCGGCTACTGCAAGCAGGTGTATCCGACCGTCATGGAGACCTTGAAGGAAGACGGGAAGATCAAACTGGTCTTGAAGGAATTCCCGATCCTCGGGCCCGGTTCCGTGGTCGCCTCGCAGGCCGCGCTGGCCGCGCGCAAGCAGAACAAATACCAGGAATTCCACATGGCGATGCTGAGCCACCGCGGCCAGCTGAACGAAGACTCGATCATGAAGATCGCCGCGGACGTGAAGCTGGACGTGAAGAAGCTGCGCGAAGACATGAAGGCGCCGGAGATCAACGACGTCCTCAAGAAAAACCATCAGCTCGCCCAGGATCTCGGCATCGAAGGCACGCCCGCCATCGTCATCGGCGAGACCCTGGTGCCGGGCGCGCTTCAGAAGGACCATCTGAAGGAACTGATCGCAGACGCGCGTAAGAAGTAAGCGCGGGAAGACCGCGCCGTTTATGTTTTAGGGGACATCGTTCCGTTTCGATGAGCGTTTCGCAGTTCACGGCCAAGGAGCGCCTGCGTTTCCGCAAGCTGCTCGAGGTCGCCAACTCCACCACCTATCCCGGAGAGCGCGACGCCGCGATGCAGGCGGCGACGCGCCTCGCCGCCGCGCACGGCCTGTCGCTGCGCGAGGCGGCCGGCATGGCCGATCACCGGACCGACGCCGAAGCGCCGCGCGAGCACCCGCCGCGCGCGCAGAAAGGCCCCGCCGGGTTCCCCGCCGATTTCGGCGCCGCGTCGGCCGAACAGATGGGCCGCTGGTGGTCGCAGCGGCGCGGACACGAAGGCGCCGAGCAGACCGCCGCCGGCTTCCAGACCGAGGTCGAACGCTACGCCGCGGAAAAGCGCCGCCACGCGGAAGCGATGGCCGACGCCATCCGCCGCGGCCTCGACGAAGACGAACGCAAGGCCGAAGACGCCAAACGCCGGCGCGCCGAAGCCTTGAGGGCGCGCGGCGGGCTCAAGCGTTCGAACAGCGCCTGGCGCCCGCGCCCGGAGTTCATCCGCGTGCTTCTGACCGAAACCAATATGAGCGCGAAGGAGATCGCCGCCGCCGCCGGGGTGACGATCTATGACGTGTTCCGCGAGAAGCTGTTGATGCGGCCCAAGGCCGGCGCGGCTTAGCGCTTCAGGTCTCGCGCGGCCATTGTCATTTCGTCGGCGGTGCGCAGCACCGTGGCCGAGGAGGTATAGGCGCGCTGCGTGACGATCAGTTTCGAGAACTGGTCGGCAAGATCGACGTTGGAGCTTTCCAGCGCGCCGATCACGAGCTGGGTGCGCCCCATCTGGGAACCGATCGCGGAAATCTCCATGTCGCCCGCCGCGACCGTGCGCTCGAACAAATTCCCGCTTTTGGCTTCCAGGTTGTTCTCGGCCGTGAAACGCGCGGTAGCGAGCTGATACAGGTTGCGCTTCTGGCCGTTGGAGTAACTGCCGATCAACATCCCGGTGTTGTCGAAATACGTGTTGTTCAGGCGGCCCATGATATAGCCGTCCTGCTCGATGTTCTGCACCGTGAGCGTCCCGTTGTCGGCGAGCTGCGACAGCTTCGTGAGGTCGATGGTGACGGTCTGGTCGCCGGAGGGGTCGTGAATGGTCGCCTCGATCTTGCCGTCCGGCGGATCGACGATGCCGCCGATGCCGTTGAAGGAGATGGTGGGCGGAAAGAAGTCGACCGGGATTTTCGACGTATCGGTGGCGATGGCTTCCATGTCGAGGGTCCAGCTCGCGTCGAGGTTCGCGGTGAAGCCGACCCCCAGCGTGCGCGAGGAGCCGTTGACGTCGACGAACGGCAGTCCGACGCTCTGGCGGCCGGCGTTCGCGGCCGACAGGTTGGCCTGGAGCTGAATCGACGTGGTCGCGCTGGATTCGAAGATGCTGTTGTTGTTGAACATGATCGGCTGCAACGTCGTGATGTCGTTCGCCGGACTGACGACGCCGTTCGCGTCGGCGGCCCAGCCATAGACGTAGCCGCCGGTCGAGGTCTTCAGCAGCACGCCCTGGTCGTTCTGGCCGTTGCCGTCGGTATCGACACCGAGATCGACGGATTCGCCGAAGAACGCGCCATCGCGCGTGAACTGATACTCACCGAGACCCTGGGTGTTCTGATTGGTGATGAAGAAACCGCGGCCGTTGAGCGCCACGTCGAACCCGCGGTTGGTGGTGGCGAGGGCGCCCTGCCGGTCGACCTGGCGGAAGTCGTAGGTATTGACGCTGAAATAGCTGCGCGCGAGCGGATCGACGTGATTGAGCAGGGTCGCGAAGTGAGACCCTTGCGCCTTGTAGGCCGTGGTGTTCACGTTGGCGATGTTGGTCGAGATGTTCGACATGTGCTGCGACTGGGCGTTCATCGCCTGCACGGCCGTGTTGAAGATCCCTTGGGTGCCTAAACTCATCTCGCTCTCCGATCGTCCGGGGCCCGAAACGCGCGCTTTTCCCAAGCGCACACTTCGAGCGTCGGTACGGATGTAGCAAGGGCCGTGCCAGCCGCGCGCCCTAGGAAATTCAATGCGTTAGGGATGGGCCGCCCAGGTTGAACCCCCTCTTGTCCGGCAGAAGCGGCGCGGCGGCGGCAGAAATTGCCGGGCGCTACCAGAGCAGAGTCGCCGGCTTGGGCATCGGTTTGCGCGCGAGCACGGTGACGAAGCCCTTGATGCAGCGCACGAGAGTCCAGACCAGCCACCCCAGGAAGATCGCGCCGGAGACCATCAGGACCGGCGGCACGCCCTCGGGCATGACGAAGGCGCCGCCTTGCGGCGTTTCGGCCATCATGGCGGCGAAATTCACGACGATGTAGCTCATGGCGATCATGCTCGCGGCGATGAAGGCCAGGAGGCCGAACCAGAACGTGCGCGCCTGGTAGGAGAAATGCGACAGCGCGACGGGCCCGGCGTTGGCCATGCCCGTGTGCGCCATGATGACCCCGACAAGAGCCAGCGGCGCGAAGAAGAAGCCGAGGCCGTAGAGCACGTAGATGATCGTCGGCACCGTCAAACTCTCCACGGTGACGGCGGCCGCCGCTGTCGTATCGGTCATGATGCCCTTCCCTCAAACCGAGAGAAGTATAGAGGCTTAGATCAGCCCGGCTAGCGGGCTTGAGGGATCGGCGTACATCTTGCGCGGCATGCGCCCGGCGAGATAGGCGAGCCGACCCGCTTCGACCGCGAGTTTCATGGCGCGGGCCATCTTGACCGGGTCCTTGGCCGCGGCGATGGCGGTATTCATCAGCACGCCGTCGCAGCCGAGTTCCATGGCGATGGCCGCATCGGAGGCCGTGCCCACGCCGGCGTCCACCAGCACGGGGACTTTCGTCTGTTCGACGATGAGGCGGATATTCACGGGGTTCTGGATCCCCAACCCGGAGCCGATCGGCGCGGCCAGCGGCATGATGGCGCAGCAGCCGAGCTCTTCCAGGCGCTTGCACATGATCGGATCGTCGGTGCAGTAGACCATCACGTCGAACTTGTCCTCGATCAGCGCTTCGGCGGCCTTCAGCGTCTCGACAATGTTGGGGTACAGCGTCTTCTGGTCACCCAGCACTTCGAGCTTCACGAGGTTCCAGCCGCCGGCTTCACGAGCCAAACGTAAGGTGCGCACGGCGTCGGCGGCGGTGTAACAGCCGGCCGTGTTGGGCAGATAGGTGTATTTCTTCGGATCCACGAAATCGACCAGCATCGGCTGGGACGGATCGGAGAGATTCACGCGGCGCACGGCGACGGTGACGATCTCGGCGCCCGAGGCGTCGATGGCGCGCGCGGTCTCCTCGAAGTCCTTGTACTTGCCGGTGCCGACCAGAAGGCGCGAGGTGAAGCGCCGGCCGGCGACAACGAAAGAGTCGGTGGTGGTGGCGGTGTGGTTCATGGGTAAAGCCCTATCGATAAAGCGCGGAATGGGGGTCAGACACCAAAACCGCTCGAAGCATGTACATTTTTTCCAGAGCCGTCAGGCGGTATTGGTATCTGACCCCAATTCCGCTTGTGGCCGCCGCCGCGCTTCAGCCGCCGCCGATGAAATGCACGATCTCCATCCGGTCGCCGTCGGCGATCCGGGTGGCGGCAAAGGCGGACTTGGGCACGATCTCGAGATTGCGCTCGACCGCGACCTTCCTGGATTGGATGCCGAGATGCGCGAGCAGCCCTTCGACCGAAAGACCGTCGGGAATCGCGCGCGCGTCGCCGTTTAGCGTGATGTTCAAGGAGACTCCCTCCCTTCGCTGGCATGACCCAGATCAGGTTCAGCGGGTTCCGGGCCCCATCGCCCAGTCTCAGCCCGATCGCCTCGGGCACCCCGGTTCGGGCGGAAGATGGGGGACGAGCGCCCCCAAGTCAAGCGTCGAGGGCGGACTCAAAATAGGCTACTCCATTGCAACCATTAAATTTTATGCCGTTGAACCGGTCGAAAGGTTGCCGCAACTCCTAGGGTGGTATATCCCTGTCACGGCTCCGTGACCGCCCGCCCGGGAGAGGTCGCTGGGCCAGGGTAGGAAAAACAAGCTTGAGCCGTACCATCGTTGTGCTGAACGGCCCGAACCTCAATTTGCTGGGGCAGCGGGAACCGGAGATTTATGGCCGTGGGTCCCTTGAGGACCTCAAGGCGGCCACGCTCGCGCGCGCGAAGACACATGGGCTCGCGGCCGATTTCCGCCAGAGCAACGACGAGGGCGAACTGGTCACGGCGATCCAGGGGGCGCGCGCCTCCGCCGCCGGGATCATCATCAACGCCGCCGCCTACACCCACACCTCGGTCGCGATCCTGGATGCGCTGCTGGCCAGCGACCTGCCGGTGATCGAGGTTCATCTGTCCAACATCTACAAACGCGAGGAGTTCCGTCATCACTCCTACGTCAGCCGCGCGGCAACCGGCGTGATTTGCGGGTTCGGCGCGCACGGCTACGAGCTGGCCGTGGATGCGATGGCAAACATTCTCGTTTCAAGGAAGACAAAGTGAAGAAGACCGTACAGAAAGCCGCGAAAGGCGCCGTCAAGAACGCCGCCAAGAAACAAGCTCGCGCCGCCGCCGCGAAGAGCGCGCCGAAGGCCGGCGAAAGGAAGTCCGCCAGCGGGCGCAGCATCGAGGGCTCGCTGGTGAAACAACTGGCGTCGATCCTCGACGAAACGGCGCTGACGGAAATCGAATATGAAGCGGGCGGCGTGCGCGTGCGCGTCGCGCGCCATCACGGCGCCGGCGCATATGCCGCTCCGGCCGCTTTCGCGCCGCCGGCCGCGACGGCCCCGGCCCTGCCCGCGCCGGCCGCCGCCGCGCCGGCCGTTCTGGCCGCGCCCGCCGATCCGGCCGGCCATCCGGGCACCGTGAAGTCGCCGATGGTCGGGGTGTGCTACCTGCTGCCCGAACCCGGCGCGGCGCCGTTCGCCAAGGAAGGCGACAGCGTGAGCGAAGGCCAGACCCTCTGCCTGATCGAAGCCATGAAGACGTTCAATCCCGTCAAGGCGCCGCGTTCGGGCAAAGTCGTGAAGATCGTCGTCGAGAACGGCGCGCCGGTGGAATACGGCGAGCCCATCATGATCATCGAGTAACCTCGGAATGTTCGAGAAAATCCTCATCGCCAACCGCGGCGAGATCGCGCTGCGCATCCAGCGCGCCGCCCGCGAAATGGGCATACAGACCGTTGCGGTTCACTCGACCGCCGATTCCGAGGCGATGCATGTGCGCCTGGCCGACGAGTCCGTGTGTATCGGCCCGCCGTCCGCGCGCGAAAGCTACCTGAACAAGGCCGCGATCATCTCCGCCGCCACGATCACCGGCGCGGACGCGATCCATCCCGGTTACGGCTTCCTGTCGGAGAACGCCGAATTCGCCGAGATGGTGGCCGACCATCATCTCACCTTCATCGGCCCGGCCCCGGTGCATATCCGCACCATGGGCGACAAGGTGCTGGCGAAGAAGACCGCCAAGGAAACCGGCATCCCCGTGGTGCCCGGCTCCGACGGCGCGGTCGCGTCCGAGGACGAGGCCGTGAAGATCGCCGACGACATCGGGTACCCGGTGCTCCTGAAAGCCAGCGCCGGCGGCGGCGGGCGCGGCATGAAAGTGGCGCAGAACCGCGACCAGGTGCGCGAAGCCTTCCAGGTCGCCTCGGCCGAAGCCAAAGCCGCGTTCGGCAACGGCGAGCTCTATATGGAAAAGTACCTGGGCAAGCCGCGCCACATCGAAATCCAGGTCCTCGGCGACAAGCACGGCAATGTCGTTCACCTGGGCGAGCGCGACTGCTCGCTACAGCGCCGCCACCAGAAGATTTTCGAGGAAACCCCGTCCCCGGCGCTCAACGCCGGCCAGCGCGAGGAGATCGGCAACGTGGTCGTGAAGGCCATGAAGAAGCTGGGCTACGACAACGCGGGCACGGTCGAGTTCCTCTACGAAGACGGAAAATTCTATTTCATCGAGATGAACACTCGCCTGCAGGTGGAGCATCCGGTCACGGAGATGGTGACCGGCCTTGACCTCGTGCGCGAGCAGATCCGCGTGGCGGCCGGCCTTGAACTCGGATTCACCCAGAAGGACATCACGTTCGAGGGCTGTTCGATGGAATGCCGCATCAACGCCGAGAACCCGGAGACCTTCGCCCCCTCGCCGGGCAAGATCACCGGCTACCATTCGCCGGGCGGACGGCGCGTGCGCGTGGATTCGGGCCTCTTCTCCGGCTTCAAAATTCCGCCGCATTACGATAGTCTGATCGCCAAGCTGATCGTGCAGGGCGCGACGCGCGAGGAGTGCCTGATGCGCATGCGCCGCGCGCTGCATGAGTATGTGATCGACGGCATCCAGACGACGATCCCGCTGCACATGGCGGTGCTCTCGGAGCCGGCGGTCATCAACGGCGAATACGACATCCGTTGGCTGGAAAGTTTTATCGAGCGCCTGAAGACGGAAAAGTGAGGTCCGCTCGTCCTCACATTTCGCGAAGGAGTGTGAGGACGGCGTGACCATCACCCCGGAACTTGTGCTCAAGGCCTACGCCTATGGGGTCTTCCCCATGGCGAAGTCGCGCGAGGACACAGAAGTGTTCTGGGTGCAGCCCAAGCTGCGCGGCGTCATCCCCCTCGACCAGTTCCACGTCTCGCGGTCCTTGCGCAAAACCCTGCGGCGCGGGGTTTTCCGCGTGACAGTGGACACCGACTTCGCCGGCGTGCTGGAAGGCTGCGCCGAAAGCGCGGACGGGCGCACGGATACCTGGATCAACGATCACATCATGCATCTGTTCATCCAGCTGCATGACGCCGGGCTCGCGCACAGCGTCGAAGCCTGGCTGGACGACCCGGATGGAACGCCGCATCTGGCCGGCGGGCTCTACGGCCTGGCGATGGGCGCGGCCTTCTTCGGGGAAAGCATGTTCAGCCGGGCGACCGATGCGTCAAAAGTCGCGCTGACGCATCTTGCCGCCATCCTCAAGAAAGGCGGTTTCACGCTGCTCGATACGCAGTTCATCACCGACCATCTCAAGACGTTCGGCGCGATCGAGATTCCGCAGAAGGAGTACCTGGCGCAGCTCGGCGCCGCGCTCGCGCGCCGGGGCGAGTTCGAAGGCCCGATGTCTCAGCCCGACTTGGAAGCCTTGCTGCTTTCGCAGCGCAGCACCCAGATATCGTAGACCGGGTGATCGAGCGCCGACAGCGCCGGGCTCGAGCCGAACATCCAGCCGCTGAACACCTTTTTCTTCTCGCCCTTGTCCGGCTGATCGAAGATCTCGACGAAGGCCGCGTTCTCGGGCGGCTCTTCCGGCGGATGGGTGAAACAGGAACGCGTCACGATCTCAAGCGAGCCGAATTGGATCGGCGTGTCGATGAGCCCCGACACGGTGTTCACGCGCCCGGTCACCTTATCGAGATTGCCGAACACCACCGTGTCCATGGGGATGTCGGTCGCCAGGGCCGGCGCCGTCAGAAGCGCGGCCAGCGTGACGCATCCCAGGATCTGCGCGGAAACGATTTTCATAAGCCCGTCCTGAACGACGTATGAGCCGAATTTTTGTTCATTGTGGGGCAGGCACGGCCGGGGCCGCCGCGCCCCCGTTACCGGCCGAGGCGTTGCCGCTGTTGGTGGCCAGGAAGATGATCTCGCCGACAAGGTCTTCCAGGGACTGGAAATCGCGGGTCTTGGCGATGGCGCCGCCGGCGGCGATCCGTTCGGCCGCCTGACCGGGCACGAGGTTGATGTATTTGCCGCCCAAGAGACCGTCGGACACGATGGCCGCCGTGGTGTCGGCGGGCAGCTTCACCTCGGACGAAATGGACATGGTGACCTTGGCTTCGAAGGTCTGCGGATCGAGATACTGGCCCGTGACCGTGCCGACGTTTATGCCGCTGATGCGCACGTCGCTGCCGCGTTCGAGGCCGCCGACCTTCAGGAAGGTCGCGGTGACGTCGTAGCCGGTGACGGCGCGCAGGTCCGAGGCCGAGTAGGCGAAGACGAGGAACATGGCCGCGATCACGAGCACCACGGCGCCGAGCACGGTTTCGATGGGATTGCGTCTGGTCATGGTGAATTGGCGGTGGGGGTTGGAGATGAAGCTTCGACGGGCGGCGCGCCCGCGGCCGCTTGCGCGGCCTTGGCGCGCTGCACGATGAGCGCGACAAGGTCTTCAAGGATCACGGCGTCCTGGCTGAAGGAAATGCGCGCGCCGTTCTTGAGATTGCGCTCGGACCCGCCCGGACGCAGCTCGACATACTTCTGCCCGAAAAGACCGTCGGTCTCGATGACGGCGGCGGTATCGTCGGGAAGCGCGAGCGCCTCGTCGAAGCGGAACGCGAGGAGCGCGCGGCCGCGGCTGTCGACGCTCATGTGCGCGACGGCGCCGATATCGAGGCCGGCGACACGCACCGGCGTGCCGACGTGCACGCCGTCGACGCGGTCGAAATCGGCCGTCAGACGGAAGAGGCCGTCGTCCGTGCGTTGCGCGGCGCGATTGGTGAGCGCGACAAGGACCAGGCCCACCGCGAGCACGACAGCCGCGATCGCGCCGACAAATGTCTCGCGCTGTTCGGCCGTCCGCATCAGATGCGCTTAACCTTCAGGGGTCCAGGCCTGATAATCGCCGCTGGCCTTGGCGCGGTGACCGCCGCGCAGGTCGTGACCGGGCGGATAGTAGGCTTCGACGGTGCCGGTGAGATTGGGCTGGTGGGGCTTGATCCACGGGCGCGCGGGAGTCGCGAGCGGCGCATCGGTGGTGTGATGCAGCCAGGCATGCCATTCCGGCGGCACGCGCGAGGCTTCGACTTCGCCGTTATAGACGACCCAGCGCTCTTCGCGGTTTCCGAAACGCTTGCGCTTGGACTTGTAATAGATGTTGCCGTAGGCGTCTTCGCCGACCTTTTCGCCGTACAACTTGGTATGCAGCCAAGTGCCGATACTCATTGCGTCCCTACTCCATAAATCGAGCGCATGCCGCGAGGGTCGCGCGCGATGCGGGCCGCAATATGGCGGTTTTCCCCCGCCGCGACAACCGTTCCGCGGGACTCGCTAAATACTTGATTACCCTATCGGATTAAGCGTTCCCCGGGAAGCGTGCAAGTGAGAGGTGCACAACAACCGGGAACACGGAATTTTGGCCGCGCGTTGCACTTTCGGGTTGGATTGGATCCACCAAGGAGGTTTTGACATGAGACTCGGTTCACTTTTCCTCGCCGCCGCCGCGGCGACCGCCCTGGCCGCCTGCGCCGGCAACGGTCCGGCCCCGCGCGAGACCGCGCGCGCCGAGCCGCGTCCCGCGCCGATCACCTCGCCCACGGCCCGCGAACTTCCGCCGCGTGAATCCGCGCGCACGGAGACGGCCCGCGCGACCCCCGCGCCGGTCGTGACGGGACCGATGGCGGGCGGGATGAACATCGCCCGGTTGATCGGGACCGATGTGAAGGACCCGGCCGGTCAGACCATCGGCGAGATCGACAATGTGCTGCTCGACGGTTCCGGCCGCGTGGACAGCGTGGTCGTCACCGTCGGCGGCTTCATGGGCCTCGGCGGACGCGACGTGGAAGTGCGCTGGGCTGATCTGAAGTCGATCGACGCCGGCAATGAAGTGCGGGTCGATATGACGGCGATGCAACTGCGTCAGCGTCCGGAATGGCGCCCGAACGCGTCGGGCACCACAACGACCGGAGGCGCGGCGCCCGATAAAAAATAAGCCCTCATCACGAGAGAAAAGGGCAGGTGCATCGCTGCGCCGGCCCTTTTTTACTTGCCGCCCCAGGGCATGATGGGGACGGTCGAGATCGCGTTCTTGGGCGAGCCTTCGATCACGCGGTCGGAGTAGCTGAGATAGACCAGCGTGTTGTTGGCCTTGTCGTAGAAGCGCACGACATGCAGCTCCTTGAAGAACAGCGAGCGGTTCTCCTCGAACACGTCGTCCTCATCCTTCAATTTTTCGGGCAGCGTGATGGGGCCGACCTGCCGGCAGGCGATGGAGGCGTCCGAGGTATCCTCGGCGAGGCCCAGCTTGCCCTTGAGGCCGCCGGTGACCGCGCGGCTGAGGTGGCAGACGACGCCCTGGATGTCCGGGTCCTTGAAGGCCTCGATGCAGATCTTGTCGTTGGCGGCGCCGAGATAGCGGAAGGTCGTGGAGACGCAGCCGACTTCCTCGGCGCTGGACGCCGTGGGCGCGAACACGAAGAGCGCGGACAGGAGAAGGGGCGCGAAGCGGGTCATGGGGAGCTCCAAACGGGTGAGATAAGCCAGATGTGTCCCGCGGCGGGGTCCGGTTCAAGAGGCGGATAATTTGGGGTCAGAGTAAATCAAAGAAATGGAGTCTGACCCCAAATACTGGAAGTTATCCCCACTGCATTCAGTCGCCCACAGGTCAAATCCTTGAAACAGGGGGGGTTAACCCCTAGTCTTGTGGGTGTCGCACCGAGGGGGCCCAATATATGGGGTTTCAGGGCGGGCGACTCAGAGGGCCGCAGAAAAAAGCTTGGAATACCAAGCGAGTAGGAGGCTTCGGGACGAAGCCTCGGCGGAGTTTTCGTCGCTTCGGCGACATTTAACTGTTTCAGAGGGCGATGCCATGCGGATCACACGGCGTTTCACGAGCGAAGGTCAGTCCCCGTACCAGGGGATCGGGTTCCGGGCTCAAGCGAGCGAGATCCGCAATCCCGACGGTTCGGTGGTCTTCGCCCAGACCGGCTTGCAGGTTCCCGAATCATGGAGCCAGGTCGCCGTCGACATCCTCGCCCAGAAGTATGTGCGCCGCGCCGGCGTGCCGGCCAGGCTGGTGCCGGTCGCCGAGGACGACGTGCCCGACTTCCTGTGGCGCAAGGTCGCCGCGGCGGCGGAACTGTCCGAGTTGCCCGAAAAAGAACGCTTCACCGCCGAGACCGACGCGCGCCAGGTGTTCGACCGCCTGGCGGGCACATGGGCCTATTGGGGCTGGAAAGCCGGCTACTTCGACAGCGACCGCGACGCGCGCGCCTACTACGACGATATGCGGTTCATGCTCGCCACCCAGATGTGCGCGCCGAACTCGCCGCAGTGGTTCAACACCGGCCTCTACTGGGCCTATGGAATCGACGGCGGCTCGCAAGGCCACTACTACGTCGATCACGCCACCGGAAAACTGCTGCCGTCGCAGAGCGCCTACGAGCGCCCGCAGCCGCACGCCTGCTTCATCCAGAGCATCAACGACGATCTCGTCAACGAAGGCGGGATCATGGACCTGTGGGTGCGCGAGGCGCGCCTGTTCAAATACGGCTCGGGCACCGGCAGCAATTTCAGCCGCCTGCGTGGCGAGAATGAGCGCCTGTCGGGTGGCGGCAAGTCGTCGGGCCTGATGAGCTTCCTCAAGATCGGCGACCGCGCCGCCGGCGCGATCAAGTCGGGCGGCACCACGCGCCGCGCCGCCAAGATGGTGATCCTGAACGCCGATCATCCCGACATCGAAGCCTTCGTGGACTGGAAAGTGCGCGAGGAGCAGAAGGTGGCCGCGCTGGTGGCGGGCTCGAAGCTCACCGCCAAGCATCTCAACCTGATCCTGAAGGCCTGCCGCTCGTGGGACGGCATCGATTCGACCAAGCGCCTCGATCCCGGCGCCAACAAGCAGCTGCGCAAGGAAATCAAGGCCGCCAAGGCGGCGATGATCCCGGACACGATGATCCAGCGCGTGCTGCAGCTCGCGGCGCAGGGCGCGGCGAGCCTGGAACTGCCGGTGTTCGACACCGACTGGGATTCGGAGGCTTATGGGACCGTCTCGGGCCAGAACTCCAACAACAGCGTGCGCGTCACCGACGCCTTCCTGAAGGCGGTCGAGGACGACGCCGACTGGGACCTCACCAGCCGCATCACCGGCAAGACCGTGAAGACCATCAGGGCGCGCGCCCTGTGGGAGCGCATCGGCGAGGCGGCCTGGCAGTGCGCCGATCCGGGCCTGCAATACGACACGACCATCAACGACTGGCACACCTGCCCCGAGTCCGGGCGCATCAACGCGTCGAACCCGTGTTCGGAGTACATGTTCCTCGACAACACGGCCTGCAACCTCGCCTCGCTCAACCTGATGAGCTTCCGCAAGGCCGA
>JAYSFT010000050.1:0-18559 GCA_041913245.1 Rhodospirillaceae bacterium
TTCAGCATCTATCTGCGCCGGTCCTTCGCCCGCTCCATGGGCTACAGCCGCGAGATGCTCGACAAACCCATTGTCGGCATCTGCCATTCCGCCAGCGGCTATAATAATTGCCACCGCGACATGCCCGCGCTGATCGAGGCGGTGAAGCGCGGCGTGCTCGCCGCCGGGGCGCTGCCCATCGACTTCCCGACCATTTCGCTCGGCGAGACCTTCCTCACCCCCACCAGCCTCAAGTACCGCAACCTCATGTCCATGGACGTCGAGGAGATGATCCGCGCCCAGCCCATGGACGCGGTGGTGCTGATCGGCGGCTGCGACAAGACCGTGCCGGCCCAGCTCATGGGCGCGGCGTCGGCCGATATCCCGACCGTGCAGCTCGTCACGGGCCCGATGTCCACCAGCCGGTACAAGTCGGAACGCCTCGGCGCCTGCACCGACTGCCGCCGCTTCTGGGCGACATACCGCGCCGGCAAGATCACCGACGCCGAGATCGATCAGGTGGAAGGCCGTCTCGCCTCCACCACCGGCACTTGCGCGGTGATGGGCACCGCCAGCACCATGGCCTCGATCGCCGAGGCCCTCGGCATGATGCCGGCCGGCGCGGCCGCCGTGCCCGCCGTCGACGCCGACCGTCTGCGCATCGCCGAGGCCAGCGGCAAGCTCGCGGTCTCGCTCATGGGCGGCGATATGCGCCCGAGCAGGATCATCACGGAAAAGTCGGTGGAGAACGCGCTGCGCGTCCTTCTCGCGATCGGCGGGTCCACCAACGCCATCATCCATCTCACCGCCATCGCGGGCCGTCTCGGCATCAAGGTCGATTTGAAGCGCCTGAACGAGCTTTCGGACACGACGCCGGTGCTGGTCGATCTCAAGCCCAGCGGCTCGGGCTACATGGAAGACCTCGCCGCCGCCGGCGGCATTCCGGCCGTGATGCGCGAACTCAAGTCCTTGCTCCATCTCGACTGCATGACCGTCACCGGTGAAACCGTCGGCCAGCGCATCGACGCCTGGGAGCCGTGGGTGGACCGCAATGTGGTGCGCCCGCTGAAAGAACCGCTCCAGGCCGTCGGCGGCCTCGTCGCCCTCTTCGGCAATCTCGCGCCCCATGGCGCCATCCTGAAACGCGCCGCCGCGGACTCCGCTCTGTTCGAGAAGGAAGGCCGCTGCGTGGTCTTCGAATCGCTCGAGGATCTGTCGCACCGGATCGACTCGCCGGACCTCGATGTCGGCGCCGACGATATTTTGGTGCTCAAGAACGCCGGCCCCATGAGCGAAGCCTGCATGCCGGAAGCCGGTTATCTGCCGATTCCGAAGAAGCTCGCCGCCGCCGGCGTGAAGGACATCATGCGCATTTCCGACGCGCGCATGAGCGGCACCGCGTTCGGCAGCGTGATCCTGCACGTCTCGCCGGATTCGGCCTCCGGCGGCACACTCGCGCTGGTCGAGAACGGCGACAGGATCCGCGTCAGCGTCTCGAAGCGCTCGCTCGAGGTGCTGGTGGACGAGAAGACTCTCGCCGCCCGCCGCGCGAAACGCCCGCCCGCGCCGCCGCCCGCGTCGCGCGGCCACTCCTGGCTGCACGATCGGTTCATGACCCAGGCGGAAGAGGGTTGCGACTTTTCGTTCTTGAAGAAGGACGGCGTTACGCCTTGACCTTCAGAAGGCGTACAGAAAGAGCCAGCAGCGCCGACAGCACCATCGATCCGGCCAGGAAATAAAGCGCCGCGTTGAACGACCCCGTCGTCTCGCGCAGCCACCCGATGGCATAGGGGCCCATGAAGCCGCCCAGGTTTCCAAACGAGTTGACCAAGGCAATTCCGCCCGCCGCGGCCGCGCCCGACAGGAAGCGCGGCGGGATGCAGAAGATCGCCGGCCGCGCGCCGCTCATGCCGATGAGGCCGACCGAAACCCCGGCCACCGCCAGCCACAGATTGTCGAACAGCACCGAGAACAAGAACCCGAGGCCCGAGACGATACAGCCGATCACATAGTTCTTGAGGTACGCGCGCGAGTGGTCGAGCACATAGGACCACAGGATCAGCGCGATGGACCCGGCGATATACGGGATCGCCGAAACGAAACCGACCTCCTGGTTTGAAAGGCCGAACGGTTTCAGGATCTGCGGCAGCCAGATCCCGGCGCCGACGGAGCCGGTCACAAAGAAGAGGTACGCCAGCGACAATATAAGGACCCGCGCATCGGCCAGCGCGGACCATAAATCTTTTTTGAGTTCCGGATGCGCTTCGGAATCGAGTTTGGCGCGCAGGGCCCGCTTCTCGTCTTCGGCCAGCCATTTTGCATCTTCCGGCCGGTCGGCCAGGGCAAACAGCGTGATCGCGCCCATGACGCAGGCCGGCAGGCCTTCGATGACGAACAGCCACTGCCAGCCGACGAGGCCGAAGCCCTCCACCTTCAACAGCGCGGTGGATACGGGGCCGCTGATCACCGACGACAGCGGCACGGCCACCACGAACCAGGCCAGGATGCGCCCGCGCACCGCCACCGGGAACCAGGTCGCGATATAGAAGATCGCGCCGGGATAGAAGCCGGCTTCGGCGACGCCGGTGATGAAGCGGATCACGCTGTAGCTCACGGGCCCCGTCGCGAAGGCGGTCGCGGCCGCCGCGAGCCCCCAGGTCACCATGATGCGCGCCAGCCATCGCCGCGCGCCGAATTTCTGCAAGGCCACGTTGCTCGGAAGTTCGAACAGACAGTAACCGATCGAGAACATGCCGGCCGCGAAGCCGAACTGTTTCGCCGTCAGTCCCAGCGCCGCGTTCATGTCCAGCGCCGCGAAACCGACGTTGGTGCGGTCGATGTAACTGATGATGTAAGCGACGCAGAGAAGGGGGATCAGCCGCCAAGCCGCTTTGCGCACGGCGCGCCGCGTGGTTTCGTCCAAAACCGCGTCCGTCATGAGTCCCCCCGAATCGATGACGGGGATTAGTCTAGGTGATGTCCTATCTCCGGGTCACGCCTTTATGCGGTGCTGACATCCGGCAGACGTAGCCGCGCCAGCAATCCGCCGCTGAACGCTTTCTCAAGCTCCAGATCGCCGCCGTAGAGGCGCGCGAGGTCGCGCGCGATCGCCAGTCCCAGTCCGCTCCCGGCCTTGCCTTCGTCCAGCCGCGCGCCGACGTCGAACACCTTGTCGCGCATGTCGTCGGCGATGCCCGGGCCGTCGTCGGCGACCTCGACGATGATGCCGGCCTCGCCGTGCCGGGCCGCGATTCTGATGCCGGTGCGCGCCCACTTGCAGGCGTTGTCGATAAGGTTCGAAAGGATCTCCGAAAGATCGCCCTCGTCGCAATTCACGGTCAGGCTCGTGGGAATGTCGACGACGAACGAGAGATTGCGGCTGGCGTGCAGGCGCTGCATCGCGCCGACGATGTTTTGCACGACGGCCTGGAGTCCCGCGGCGAAGCCGGTCATGCGCGTGCCGGCCGCGCGGGCGCGCATCATGTGGTAGTTCACCTGCCGGTTGATCTTGCGGCACTGGGCCTGGATGAAGGCGGCCGCCGCGGCGTCGCCCTTGCGCGCCAACTGTTCGGCTTCATCGCTGATCAGGGCGAGCGGCGTGCGCAGCCCGTGGGCGAGGTTGCCCGCCTCGACCCGCGCCCGCTGCACCAGCGCCGACTGATTGTCGAGCAGCGCGTTGAGGCGCGTCACGATGCCGCTGAATTCCGCCGGCGCGTCGGACGCAAGACGCGGGACGTCGCCGCGGCGCAGGCGTTCGATGTCGTCGGCGATGCGTTGGGCGGGACGCAGGCCGTAGGTGGTCTGCAAGGTTGCGCCCGCCAGCATCAGGAGCGCGAAGACGGTGAGCGAGACGGTGAGGTCGCGGTTGAAGCCCGCGATGACCTCATCGAGGATGCGCCGTTCGACCGCTATGGTGAAGTTCAGCACCGGTCCCCCGGTCCGCGACGGCGCCGAAATGCCGCACATCAGCACTTCGCCGTTCGGACCGTCGGCCCAATCCATCCTCTCCTGGATGCCTTGCGCGAAGCTGCCGTCGAGACTTTGCGCGCCCAAGGTCGCCGATTTCAGCGTCTTGTATCCGGCGCGCTCGATCTGCCAATAAAAGCCGCTGTTCTCCATTTGGAAACGCGGATCGGACAGCGGCCGGTCCAAGGTGGGGTTGCCCATCTCATCGGTCTCTGAAAGGCGGATGAGTTCCACCAGATGGATGTCGAGCTCGTTGTGGAACTGATCGGTGAGATGCGAGCGGTAGAGATAGGAGATCACGACGCCCGCCACCGCGGTCGCGATGCTCACCCATAAAAGCGCGGCGAACAGGAATCGCACGCGCAGGCTTTTGAATTGGGGGACGAGTGTCGTCATGTTCAATCCAGCAGGCGATAGCCGAGGCCGCGCACGTTGACGATAAGTTCGCGGCCGATCTTGCGCCGCAGCCGTCCAATCAACACTTCCACGGCGTTGCGGTCGCGATCTTGATCCAGGGAATAGAGGTGATCGAGGATGTCGTCCAACGAGAAGGTCTGCTTCGGTTTGTACATGAACAGCGACAACAGGCGGAATTCGTTGGCCGTGAGGCTGACTTCATCTCCATTCACCGTGAGCCGCTTCAAGGACGGATCGAGCGCGAGCGGCCCGGCGACCAGCTGCGGTTGCACCTGGCCGGCCGCGCGCCGCGCGAGGGCGCGCATGCGCGCCACCAGTTCTTCCACATGCGCCGGCTTCACGAGATAGTCATCGGCGCCGGCGTTCAACGCCTCGACTTTCTCCTGCCAGCTGCTGCGGGCCGTCAGCACCAGAATGGGCGTCGCTGCGCCGCGCGCGCGCACATGGCGAATCAGATCGAGCCCGCTGGCGCCGGGAAGTCCGAGGTCGATCACGAGTGCGTTGAAGGCGCCGGCGTCGAGCAACTTCGCGTCCTCTGCGGATGAGACCCATTCGCAGTTCATCTCGTGCTGCGCGAGCTTTGCGACAAGCCGTTTCGCGAGTTCCGCTTCATCTTCGACGACAAGGATGCGCACGCCGGGTCCGTCCGTAGCGATTGTAGCGCGGCATTATATGCATCCGTTTCTGAAGAACGGCTGACAAATTGTCAGGCGGTTGTCAGAATCTCTAGCCTATAACCCCTTTGATGGGGTGCACTATGAAAAGAACCTGGGTCATTACGTCGGCTGTCCTGATGGCGCTTTGGAGCGCCGCGCCGCGCGCGGCCGGCAATGCCGAACTCCTTGAACTTACGCCGGCGCAGATCCAGGGACTCATGCTGAAATTCGCCGCGGCGGAAAAAGCCGGGGATTACCTGGTGGCTACATTGCCCGCGATCATCGCGCCGCCGCCGGGCGCCCGCGTCGCCGTGGCCGCGACCTTCCCGGGCACCGTTCTGCAGACGCTCGTGGTGGAAGGCGATGCCGTGAAGCGCGGCCAACCGCTCGCGATTATCGCCAGCCGCGAAATTCTCACGCTCGCGGCCGACCTCGCCGGCGCCCGCGCGCGGCTTGCGGCCACTCAGGCAAACGCGAAGCGCCAGGCGGCCTTGAGCGACGAGGGCATCGTCGCCGCCGCCCGTGCCGAGGAAGCCGAGGCCGCGCATCAGCAGGCCCGCGCGGAAGTCGACGAGAAATCGCGCATGCTCGCGGCCGTCAACGCCGACGGCGCGAAGGGCACCTATACGCTGACCGCGCCCATGGACGGAACCGTCGCCAGCGCGGAACTCGAGACCGGCGCGCCGGTCGACGGCATGGCCGCGGCTTTTGTCGTCGATGCAAGCGGCCGCTACGAAGTGCGGGCCCAGGTGCCCGAACGGCTGATCGGCAAGATCGCGCCCGGCATGCGCGTGCTCGTTGACGGCGGCATCGAGGCGAAGGTCACGTCCGTCGGCAAGGTTCTCCAGCCCGAAACACGCTCCGCGGCGCTGAAAGCCGCGATTTCAACGGATGCCGTCCTGGAAGGCAGGGGGCTCGTCGCCGGCCGGACGGCCAGCGCCGCGGTCTATGCCGACGCCTCGTCGGGCGCGGTCAAGGTGCCGCGCGCCGCCGTCACCGGGCTTGAAGGCCAAAGTGTCGTGTTTATACGCACCGGCGGCGGGGTGCTCATGCGCAAAGTCGAGGCGGCGCCGCCGGGCAGGACCGAAACCGTGATCCTGTCGGGGCTGAAGGCGGGCGAGGAGGTCGCCGTCTCGAACCTCAGCGAGCTCAAGTCTCTCGCCCTCGCGAAGTAGCGCCGCCATGTTGCGCCGTCTTGTCGAACTCTCCCTGTCGTCGCGCCTGTTCGTTCTCCTGCTCACGCTGATCGTGGCCGGTTTCGGACTGTGGTCGTTCCTGCGTCTTCCGGTCGACGCCTATCCCGACATCGCCCAGACCCAGGTGAAAATCATCCTGAAGGCGCCGGGCATGACGCCGGAGGAAGTCGAAACGCGCGTCATCGCGCCCGTCGAAATGGAAATGCTCGGCATACCGCGCCAGACGGTGCTGCGCTCCATGGCGAAATACGCCATCGCCGATATCACCATCGATTTCACCGACGGCACCGACATCTATTGGGCCCGCACCCAGGTCAGCGAACGTCTGGCCGGTGTCATGGCCGATCTGCCGGCCGTGGTCGAAGGCGGTCTCGCGCCCGCGTCCACGCCGCTCTCGGAAATGTTCATGTTCACGGTTGAAGGGCCTCTGAGCCTCGCCGAGAAGCGCACGCTGCTCGATTGGACCATCCGGCCTGCCTTGCGCACCGTGCCGGGCGTGGCGGACGTGAACGCCCTCGGCGGCCTCGTCAAAAGTTTCGAGATCAAGCCCGACCCCGCGGCGCTCTCGAATGTCGGCCTGACCTACGGCGATCTCAAGGAGGCGGTCGAGCGCGGCAACCGCAATGACGGCGCGGGCCGGCTCACGCAAGGCGAAGAAGCGCTGATCGTGCGCGCCGTCGGCGCGGCCCGGTCCGTCGAAGATCTCGAGAACATGGTCATCACCGCGCGCGGCGGCACGTTGATTCGTCTCGGCGACGTGGCCGCGGTGGGTGTCAGCAGCCTCACGCGCTACGGCGCCGTCACCATGGACGGCAAGGGCGAGGCGGTGCAGGGTCTCGTGGTGGCTTTGCGCGGCGCCGACGCACGGCAAGTGGTCGACGGCTTGCGCGCGCGTATGACCGCGCTTGAGAGCCAGTTGCCCGCCGGGACCAAGCTCGACGTCTTTTATGACCGCTCGGATCTCATCACGCGCGCGGTGTCGACGGTCGAACATGCGCTCATCGAGGCGACCGTGCTGGTGGTCATTCTCCTGATCCTGTTCCTCGGCGATTGGCGCGCGGCGGCGATTGTCGCCACCACCCTGCCCATGGCCGCGCTCATCACCTTCCTGCTCATGGACGGAACCGGCCTTTCCGCCAACCTCATGAGCCTGGGCGGTCTCGCCATCGCCATCGGCATGCTCGTCGACGGCGCCGTGGTCGTCGTCGAGAACGTGGTCGAACGCCTGACGCACGAACAGAAGGGCGAGCACCCGCGCCTCAATGTGGTGTTCCGCGCCGTCGCCGAGGTCGTCGTTCCGGTCTCGGCCGGCATTACCATCATCGCGCTCGTGTTCCTGCCGCTGCTGTCGCTCGAAGGCCTGGAAGGCAAGCTCTTTTCGCCCGTGGCCCTCACCATCGTCTTCGCGCTCGCCGGCTCGCTCATCATTGCGCTCAGCCTCGTGCCGGTACTGTCGTCCTATGCGCTCGAGGGCGGTCACGGCGAGCCCTGGCTCATGCGCAAGATCACGCCCGCCTACAAACGGCTCCTCGAGGCGTCCTTCGCCAACAAGCGCGTGGTGTATGCCGCGTCGGGCGTCGGCCTTGCCGCCGCCATGGGCGCCTATCTTCTGATCGGCAAAACCTTCATGCCGTCCATGGATGAAGGCAGCGTGGTCATGCAGACGATCAAGCTGCCGTCGATCAATATCGCCACCTCCGCTAAAACCGATCTCGCCATTCAGCGCGAAATCATGACCAAGGTGCCCGAGGTCACGCAGACCATCGCGCGCATGGGGTCGGACGAAATCGGCCTTGATCCCATGGGTTTCAACGAAACCGATGTCTTCATGGTGCTGAAGCCGTCGCAGGAATGGCGCGGCGACAAGGACTTCGTCGTCGATGAACTGCGCAAGGTCATGGAGACGATCCCCGGGATCGAGGCCTCCTTCACCCAGCCCATCGAGATGCGCGTGTCGGAAATGCTCACCGGCGCGCGCGGGGATCTCGCGGTCAAGATCTTCGGTCCCGACAACGCCGTGCTGTCCGGCCTCGCCGGGCAATTGCAGGTCGTGCTCTCGGACGTTGCCGGCGCCGCCGAGGTCATGACCTCGGCCAACGACACGCAGGATTATCTGCAGCTCGATCTCGACCGCGCCGCGGCCGGACGCTTCGGCATGCCCATCGACACCCTGGTCGACTCCCTGCGCGCCCAGGTCGAGGGCGTCGATGCCGGCGTGATTGTCGAGGATCAGGCGCGGGTGCCGGTGATCGTGCGCGGCGCCGAGGAGATTCGCGGCAATCCCGAGCTTTTTTCGGACGTTCAGCTTCGCACGCCCGACGGCACCTTGGCCCGTCTCAGCGATATGGCGCGCATCGAGAAGGTCGAAGGCCCCGTGCGCATCAACCACGAGAATGGCCTCCGGTACGCGCTCGTGCAGGCCTTCGTCTCGGGCCGCGATCTCGTCGGCTATGTCGATGATGCAAAAGCGGCCGCCGCCGCCAAGATCAAGCTTCCCCCGGGCTATACCATGGTTTGGGGCGGCCAGTTCGAGAACCAGCAGCGCGCTTCGGCGCGGCTCCTGCTCGTCATTCCGATCGCGCTCATCCTGATCCTCTGCGTTCTCTTCCTGACGCTGCGCTCCCTGCGCGCCTCGCTGCTGATCCTGGTGAACATTCCTTTCGCCATGGTCGGCGGCATCGTCTCGCTGTGGATCTCCGGCCAATACCTCTCCGTCCCCGCCTCGGTCGGCTTCATCGCGCTGCTCGGCATCGCGGTGCTGAACGGCCTGGTGATGGTCGCCTATTTCCTTCAGCTGCGCGCCGAAGGGCACGGCATGATGGATGCGGTGAAACTCGGCGCCGAACGCCGCCTGCGCCCCGTGTTGATGACGGCCAGCATCACGGCCTTCGGCCTTGTGCCGCTCCTGTTCGCGACCGGTCCGGGTTCTGAAATCCAGCGTCCTCTGGCGATCGTGGTGATCGGCGGCCTCATGACCTCGACACTCCTGACCCTCGTGCTTCTGCCGATCCTCTACGCCCGGTTCGGGGAAGGGCCCGAGGACATCACCAGCAATCCAAAAGACAGAATCGTGTCCGCCCATGGATGACGTTGTGCTTACATTCTACTGCGCGGCCGGCGAGGCCGACGCCGTCGCCAAGTGCCTGCGCACGGAAACCGGCCGTCCCGTTCATGTGCGGCAGGAAACCGTGCATGGCCGTGATTTCAGCGACGCGAAGGTCGGCGAGCAGGTGACCGGAACGCTGCTGCGCGCCGCCGTCGAAGTGGTGACGCCGCGCGCGCGGATCGAGGCGCTGACGATGGCCGTCGCTGCGGCGCGCCGCGCCCACCCCGTGCGCTGGCAGGCGACGCCCCTCATCGCCCATGGGAGGATCGCATGAGGATCCTCGTCGCCCTCGGTGTCCTCTTCGCCTCGGCCGCGCATGCGCAGTCGCTGCCGCCCGGTTTTCCGCCCGACGCGCAGGTCCAGGCCGCGCTCGACGCCTATCCGGGCGTCGCCGCGGCGCGCGCGCGTGTCGATGCCGCGCTGGCCGATCGGGACCTGCTTCGCGCCGGACCCTACGAGTTCACGCTGTCCGGTTCCTACGTCCGCCGCGACGTCGAGCGCGAAGGCCGTTTCAAGGAAACCGACGTGACGCTGTCGCGGACCCTTCGTCTCCCATGGAAAGGCAGTCTCGACCGCAAGGCCGGCGCGCTGGGCGTGGAAGTCGCCGAGAACGAGCGCGAGGACACCCGTCATCACGCCGCGCTTCTCCTGTCGGAGCTTTGGCACGACTGGATGGAAGCCGGCGAACTCGTGAAAAGCGATCGGCAGGCGATCGAGATGCAGAAGACGGCGTCCGCCGCCGTCCGCCGCCGCACCGACCTGAAGGACGCCGCCGCGCTCGATTTGGATCAGGCCGTCGCGGCCGAGTCGCTCGCCCTGGCCCAGTTCGCCGACTCGCGCGCCAAGCTTGAGAAGGCGCGCGTGACGCTCGTGGCGACATTTCCGGAAATCCCCCTCTCCGCCGAGGCTCCCCCGATCCCGGCGCCGGAAATGCCCGCCGCGGGCGTCGACCGTTTGCGCGAACTCGTCATCTCGCGCAGTCACGAAATCCGCGCCGCCGAGAATGAGGCCGACCGCCTGTCGCTCGTCGCGCGCCGCACCCAGGCCGACCGTATTCCCGACCCCACGGTCGGCGTGCGGACCTTTCGTGAAAGAGGCGGCTTGGAGAACGGCGTCGGCGTGCAGCTTTCCATTCCTTTGGGTTTCAGCCATCGCCGCGCCGCGGCGTCCAAGGCCTCGGCGCAAGCCAGCGCCGCGGGTTTCGAGCGTGACGAAGTCCGTCGCGAGATACAGGCCATCGCCGACGCCGATGCGGCCGACGTGCGCACCCGCATCGCCGCCTGGAGCAGCACCGCCGAGTCCGCGCGCAGCGCCGGCGCCGCCGCCGCGCGCACCGACCGCGGCCATCAATTGGGTGCGATCGATCTCGCCGATCTGCTTTTCATTCAAAAGCAGGCCAATGAGGCGCGCCGCGCCGAGATCGCGGCGCGTGCGGCCGGCTCCCGGGCGCTTTTGAAGCTGCTGATCGACTCCCATGAAATTTGGGCCGAGGCTCACGACGAGCATGACGAGGCCGGGCACGTCGACGGCTCAGGCCCTTAGAAACCGCGGCCAGCCCCGCCGGGATATCCCGTTCACGCGCTTGTAAAGCCGCTGACACGGCCGCGCGCTTGCCCGCGCGCGGACGTCAACCTATAGGTGCCCGCGTTTACCATGGGCTCGCCATCGTCGGTCCACCAAAAGACCACATTCGCGGGCCAGAGTTTCTATGTCGTTGTCTTGTTTCAGTGAGGAACGCGGATGAGAAAGCTCTTTTATTGCGTGGCCGTCGGTGCGGCTCTGTTTTCGACCCCGCTTGTTTCGACGGCGGTGCTGGCGCAGTCCTACGATGAAGGCGCGAAGGCGTATAACAAGCGCGACTTCAATACCGCGATGAAGAACTGGAAGCCGCTCGCCGAACAGGGCGATGTGAAAGCCCAGTACAACGTCGGTCTTCTCTATGCGCAAGGCCTCGGCGCCGACCAGAGCTACAAGGAAGCCGTGAAGTTCTGGGCGATGGCCGCCAACCAGAATAACCCGGAAGCCGCGCTCGCGCTGGGCCGCACCTATGGTCAGGGCCGCGACGGCGTCGACAAGAACCCGGCGGAAGCCGCGAAGTGGCTCCGCAAGGCGGGCGATCTCGGCAATCCCGAAGCGCAAGCCGAACTCGCCGGTCTTTATGAGCGCGGCGAAGGCGTGGTGAAGTCCGAGAAGGATGCCGTCGATTGGACCCGCAAGGCCGTCGCGCAAGGCTACACGCCGGCGATGACGTCCATGGGCGCGCGCTATGAAGCGGGCAAGGGCGTGCCGCAGGACAAGACCAAGGCCTACACCTACTTCACTCTGGCCGTCGCGAAGGCCACCGGCAAGGAAGCGGAAACCGCCACCGCCAGCCGCAATCGCGTCGCGGCCGCGCTGAAGCCGGAACAGGTCAAGACCGCCCGCGAAGCCGCCAGCAAGTGCATGGCCGCGAACTACAAGAACTGCGCGCTCTAATCTTCCTGAAGCGCGGCAACGTCCGGCGTGGGCCTTTAATAGGCTCGCGCCGTTCGTTTTTCCGGGTGAACCTTTTCCGCGGCGTTGCGCGTTTTGCCGGTGAACGGCGCGGCGCGCGCGGCGTGTTTTTCATCGCGGGCGCGCCCGCGCAGGCTGCGGCGCGAACCGAGGATGAAGCGGAGCGCATCGTCACTAGCGGCGTCGTGGGGACCGGGACGGCTTTTCTCGCGTCGCCGCCGCCGTCCTCGCGCTCGTCCGAACGCGGCGCGGGCGGGCGATGAAGGGTTTGTTACAATTGGTCATATCCTTGAGCCGATTTGGGAATCGCCGCGAGCCCGGACGCTGCGCTATGATCCGCCGCGCAATTCACGCTCCCCCTCCGGAGCGTCACCGTCCTGAAGCCCCCACGTCCAAAAAGCCGGGAGATCTCCGCCATGATCAACTTGCGTAACATCGCTCTTGTTTGCGCCGTATCGGCCTTCGCGCTTGCCGGCGCGGTGGGTCAAACCTCTTTCGCCGCCGACGCGCCGTTCAAGCCGCAGTCCGGCCAGGCCGGCAAGGATGTCGTGTGGGTGCCCACGCCGCAAGCGCTCGTCGACCGCATGCTGGATATGGCGAAGGTCACGAAGGACGACTATCTCATCGATCTCGGCGCCGGCGACGGCCGCACCGTCATCACCGCGGCCAAGCGCGGCGTGCGCGCGCACGGCATCGAATATAATCCGGACATGGTGAAGCTCGCGCAGTTCAACGCCGAGCAGGAGAAGGTCACCGACAAGGCCTCGTTCGCGCAGGCCGATATCTTTGCGTCGGATTTTTCCAAGGCGACGGTCATCACCCTGTTCCTTCTGCCGCAGCTCAATGTGAAACTGCGTCCGACGCTGCTCGACATGAAACCGGGCACGCGCGTGGTGTCCAACTCCTTCAACATGGGCGACTGGGAGCCGGATGAAACCATCATGGCGACCGCCGACTGCACCAGCTGGTGCACGGCCTATAAATGGATCATCCCGGCGAAGGTGGATGGGAACTGGAGGCTCGCCAACGGCCAGCTCGCGCTGAAGCAGACCTATCAGAAGCTCGACGGTACCTTGACCATCGACGGTAAACCGCAGCCCATCAGCGAAGCCAGGATGGACGGCGCCGCGATCTCCTTCACCGCCGGGGGCAAGAAATACACCGGCCGCGTCGAAGGCGGCGCCATGAAAGGCAGCGTTCAGGGCGGAGCCGCCTGGAGCGCGAACAAGGCCTAAGGCACCGGGTCGCGGGCCGCGGCGGTGACCGCTGCGGCTCGACGCTCCGACATCAAACGGCAAATCTTCCGACGGCTCATCGTCCACGCGCCCGCCGGGGCATGCTATATTCTGCCCGCCTTTTCTCTGATGGGTGGATCGGTTGCCGTGGCGCCCGAAATCTCGGAAATGAACGAGCCTGCGACGCTGGACGACGGCGGCGTCCCCTTTGAAGCGCCGCCGGGGCGCGTTGTTGTGCCCCGTCCGCGCAAGCGCAAACCGAAGCGCGGATCTTTCGTGGGCGTGCTGGCCATCATTTATGCCATCGGCGCCGTCGGTGTCGGTGCCGTCGACCGCGGCGGTGCTTATCTTCTGTCGTGGCTCGTCACGGGCCCTTTGCTTTATGCCGCCGTCCGCGCTTTTCGCCGCCGCCGTGACGGCGCGCCCCGCTCATGACATCGCGGACCTTGCCTTACATCGTCTTGATCTCCTGGAACGCCGCGAGCGCGCGGCGGCGCGCGGCGGCGTGATCGACGATGGGGAACGGATAATCCGTTCCCAGCCGCACGCCGGCGTCGGCAAGGTCCGTCGGCGCGGCGGTCCAGGGATCGTGCAGCCTCGCGTCCGGCAACCCGGCGATTTCCGGAACCCAGCGCCGCACGTACGCGCCGTCCGGATCGTAGGTCTTGCCCTGCGTCACCGGATTGAAAATGCGGAAATAGGGCGCGGCGTCCGCGCCGCATCCGGCCACCCACTGCCAGCTCGCGGCGTTGCTCGCCAGATCGGCGTCGACCAGCGTATCCCAGAACCAGGCTTCGCCGTCCTGCCACGGCAGCAACAGATGTTTGATCAGGAACGAGGCGACGATCATCCGCACGCGGTTGTGCATCCATCCGGTATGCCAAAGCTCGCGCAGGCCGGCGTCGACGATGGGATAGCCGGTCCTGCCTTTCCGCCAGGCTCTCAGATGCGCCGCGTCGCTCCGCCACGGGAAGGCCGCGAAATTCTTCCGCAACGGGACGGCGGGCAGGTCGGGACAATGAAACAGCAGATGATGGGAGAACTCGCGCCACGCGATCTCGGACAGGAAAACTTCGACGCCCCGGGGCATCGGATCGCCGGTCGCGGCGACACCCTGACCGACGGCCGCCCGCCAGATTTGGCGCGGCCCGATCTCTCCAAAGTGCAGATGCGGCGATAGCCGGGACGTGCCGGGCCGTCCCGGGAAATTGCGGCGATCGCCGTAACCGAGAACATCCTCGCCCACGAAATCCGCCAGTCGCCGCTGCGCGCCGGCCTCGCCGGGCGTCCACGCGGCCTTGAAGCCGGTATCCCAGGCGATGCGCGGAAGGAGCTTCCACGACGCCGGATCGTCGCTCGCGGGAAAGGCGTCCGGCGCCGGAATCCTTTTCGGCGCGGGCAAGGCCGCGCCGGGGGGCAGCGTTGCCCGCAACGCCTTCCAGAACGGCGTGAACACGGTATAAGGTCTGCCCGCCTGGGTTTTCAGAAGCTGAGGTTCATGCAGCAGACCCGCGTTGAAACTTTGCGCTTCGACGCCCATTCCCCAAAGCGCGGCTTTGAGTTTCGCGCCGCGCGCGACCGCCCACGGTTCGTAACGGCGGTTCCAGAACACCGCGTCGGCCCCGGCCTCCTTCACCAGGCGCGGGATCTCGCGCAGCGCCGCGCCTTTGCGCAGGATCAGGCGGCTCCCCGCGCGCGCCAGGCCGCCGGCGAGGCTGTCCAGGCTGTGATGCAGCCACCATGCCGACGCCGCGCCCGGCGCCCACGCGCCCGCGTCTTCCGGATCATGCAGGTAGACGGGAATGACCGGCTTGCCCCGCGCCACCGCCGCCGCGAGGGCGGGGTTGTCCGCAAGCCGCAAGTCGCGGCCGAAGATGAGAAGAGTCGTCATGGCCTCGTGACCGGAGCGTCGTTTCAAGAAGCGCGCGCCTCACCGAGGCTGTCCCGTTTTCCCTGCGTACTCCATTCGGCGAAGCTCCGGTAGGTGTTCGGTTCCGCGGCGCCGTTTCTCCCGTCTGGATTAAGGCTCTCTCAACAAGTAAACATGCTGCTTCATGCTGGGGAGACGGGGTTCCATGTCGCATTGCGGCCGATATCGTGCGCGCGCCAAATGGGTGCGGTTCAATTCTCTATTGCCCATTTTTGTGTTCCTGGCGCTGTCGCCCGCACGGGACGCCGCCGCGCAGCGCGCGAACGATAATGCGCTCACCGCCGCCGAAGACGCCTTCGGGACCTCGGTCGGCAATGAAAGCGTCGGCCTTTATGGGGTCGGCATGGCGCGCGGGTTTAGTCCCGTCGACGCAGGCAATGTGCGCATCGAAGGTCTGTATTTCGATCAGAAGGCGGGGCTCGGCAGCCAGATCGTGCGCGGCTCGACGGTGCGCGTCGGTGTGACCGCGCAAGCCTATCCGTTTCCCGCGCCCACCGGCATTGCCGATTACCGCCTGCGCCTGCCGGGCGACGAGGTGGTTCACAGTGCGGTGCTCAGCGCCGGACCCTACGACTATGCGTCCCTCGATCTCGTCAGCCAGGTGCCGCTGATCGAGTCCAAACTCGGGCTGGTCGCGGGGGCGAGCATCAGCCACGACGCGCCGCGTGAGTGGGTGGCCGATTCCATCACCTGGACCGGTGGGGCGCTGCTGCACTGGCAGCCGAGCGACATGATGACCGTCACCGGCTTCTGGAGCCGCTCGCAAATGAGCGATCAGGAAGCGCGTCCTGTGATCTACACCAACGGCGCGCTCCCGCCCCGCTTCGACCGCAGCGCCTATTTCAGCCAGGAATGGGCCGATACGGCGGCGCGCGATACCAACTTCGGCGTCATTTCGACGCTTGTCCCGTCGTCCGACTGGACTCTTCGCGCCGGCGTGTTCCGCTCGCGCGCCAGTGTGCCGGAAAACCATGTGATCGCCTATCGTCTCACCGCGCCCGACGGTACGGCGAACATCGATGCGCTGGCCGATCCGCCGACCTACGCCGGTTCTTATTCCGGCGAGGTGCGCCTCTCGCGCCGCCTGATCGAAGGCGATCGGGCCCACACCTTCCATCTCGCCGTCCGCGCCCGCGATGCGCGGCGCGTTTTCGGCGGCGGCGACAGCGTCGATCTCGGACCGGGCTTTATCGCGGTCTATAAGCCGGTGCCGGAGCCCGTGTTCAATTTCGGACCGCAGCGGAAAGACATCGTCAAGCAGGGCACGGCCGGACTCTCGTACGGCGTCAATTGGCTGGGCATCGGCGAGTTCAGCGCCGGCCTCCAGAAGACGCGCTATACGCGCGAACTGATGCCCGCGGCCGGCGGCGCGGTGCTCACAAAGTCCAGCAGCAGCCCGTGGCTTTACAACGCGACGGCGGCGCTTTCTCCCACCAAGTCGCTGGTCGTCTACGCCGGTTACACGCGCGGCCTCGAAGCCTCGAGCGTCGCGCCGGACAACGCGATCAATCGCGGCGAGGCGCTTCCCGCCAACATCACCCGCCAGGCCGACGCCGGCATCCGTTACGAGTTCGGACCGGCCTTGCGCATGGTGGCCGGCGTGTTCGATGTGAGCAAACCGTTCCTCGACCGCGATGCGGTAAACCTGTTCCGTCCTGTCGGACGCATCCGCAACCGGGGCGTCGAGGCCTCGGTCACGGGGAAGCCGTTCACGGATTTCACCGTGGTCGCCGGCGCGGTCCTGATCCAGTCGCGCGTTTCGGGCTTGACGGTGGACAACGGCTTGATCGGAAAAGTCCCGCCGGGCGTCTGGTCGCGCACGCTGAACCTCAACATGCAGTACGGCCCCAAGTCGTGGAACGGCTTGTCGGTGGAAGCCGAGGTCTCAAATCGCGGCGACTATTTCGCCGACCGCCGCAACACTTTCAAAGTCCCCGGCGAGACGACGCTGAATCTCGGCGGGCGCTACCGGTTCGCGGTGGGCGATGCGCCGGCCAGCTTCCGCCTGCGCGTCGAGAACGTGACCAACGACTACAACTGGCACGTCCACGCGCCCGCGGGCGGCTGGTTCCACGCCCAGGCGCGGCGGCGTTACTCGGCGTCGTTGGCGGTGGATTTCTAGGGGCTGTGAAATTCCACGAAGCTGCGGCGAGCGCCGTATTGACTGGCTCTCCGCCATTGATATACATTATTAAAAATGTATATCAATGGAGATTCTCGCATGCAGGTCGCGAAATGGGGCAATAGCCTCGCCGTGCGTCTTCCGTCGGTTGTGGTCGAAGCGCTTGAACTGAAAGAGGGCGACGAGATCGAAATTCATATCGCCGATGCTCGGGAGTTTAGTGTCGCGCGCAAGGCCGGACGGGAAGAGCTATTGAAGCGCCTTCGTGCTTTCCGCGGACGCCTGCCGGGTGACTTCAAGTTTAATCGAGACGAGGCGAATGCCCGGTAGCTTTTTCGATACGAACGTTCTTGTCTACATCGCGTCAAACGATGCGGCAAAGGCGGACCGGGCCGAGACGGCCATCGCAACGGGCGGAGCCGTCAGCGTTCAGGTTCTGAACGAACTTACTAACGTTGCGCGGCGTAAGATGCGAATGTCATGGACCGAGACCAACGCCTTTCTGAATACGCTCCGCAGTTTACTCACCGTTCATCCGGTCACGCTCGAAGTCCACGAAACCGGGCTTGCGCTCGCAGAGCGTTATGGATTTTCCGTCTACGACGCCATGATCGCCGCTTCGGCGCTTCATGCCCGCTGCGACACGTTGTGGTCCGAGGACATGCAGAACGGTCTGGCCCTCGAAGAAGGTCTGCGGATCGTCAATCCGTTTCAGGTTGGGTGAGCCTTTCCAGCACGTACAGGATTTTTATCCTCTTGCGTGACAAAGATGCAGCTGCACCGGCCCCCCCTTGGACGATGAATTTTAGTGTCAGCGGGCCTACGTTGATTCCGCTTCCGCGGGAAGTGTGGCTTCGTGGACGACTATCGAACTAAGTGCATTGCTCCGAAGGCGGCGCTTCGAAGGACACTTGAGACGGTAGGAATCTACGACCGGCAGCTTAAAACGGTCATGCGCGGCCCCTTGACAAATTGTGTAAAATTCGTATTTTACACATAAGTTAGGAGCCCGCAATGGCACGGTCACGCGACATAACTGCTACCGAGTTTTCTCGAAACTTCGCACGCTATCGAGAAGAGGCCATAGCCGAAAAGATCATCCATGTAACCAGCCATGGCCGGATCATTGGGGCTTATCTTTCTGCGAGCGAAGCGGCGCATTATGAACAGCTCAAACGTCGGGAAAGACAATCGCTCATCGTCGGTGAGCTTGCGGATGATGTGGTCTCTGCGATTAAAGCGGCAGAGTACGGTGCCGAGACTAAATGAGTCTTCCCATCCCGAAACCGGGTTTGGTGATCCGTTACGGTTTTCTCTGGAGCAACGAAGAAGCGAAAGGCGCAACTGAGGGCACCAAGGATCGCCTGTGCGCGATTGTCGTCGCTGTGCGCCGCGATCCGAATGGTGAGATCGACACCATTGTGGCTCCTATCACGCATCGGCCTCCCGAAGACCCTAC
>JAYSFT010000051.1:0-18377 GCA_041913245.1 Rhodospirillaceae bacterium
ATGGTGCGTCATGTACCCGCCCCCGCAAAGCTTCGCCAGCGCACCGCCCGCATGGGTGCTATGCGCCGGCGTTCAGGTCGCGTCCCGGCGGCGGACGGAGCCCGAGCCGCTGATGGAAGTGCTGACGTCCTTCGGCTGCGTCAGGTAGCGCACGCTGCCCGAACCGCTCACGCGGACGTTCAGGTCGTCGCGCACGTCAACCACGGCCGAGCCGGAGCCCGAGATGGCGACGCTGGCTTCATCGACCACCAGGCCATCCATCTTCGCGCTGCCCGACCCGCTGATATCGAGATCCAGCGCCTTCAACTTGCCGTCGGCTTCCACGCTGCCGCTGCCCGAGATGCTGAGCTCGGTTTCACCGCCGTTGAGGCCGGTGACTTTCAGATCGCCCGACCCGCTGACGCGCGCCTGGCGCAACTCCGGCACGGTGATATGCGCGACGACGTCGCCGCGGCCGCTGAAGAAACCGTCATCGTTGCGGGCGCGGATCCTGAGGACGCCGTTCTCGACCTCCGTGCGGGTCCGCCCCAGGGTCGCGGCGTCCGCTTCCAGCACGACGGACGCTTTCGGGCCGACGGTGATGAACACCTTGCCCGCGCCGCCGAAGGAGACGCCGGTGAAGGTTTCGACGTTGCGCGTTTCACGGATCGCCGGACCGGACGTCTCGGCGGCGTACTGGTGTTCACGAGCCTGGCGTTCACGAGCCTGGCGTTCAAGGTCCTGGCGCGCCTGCGCGCGGGCCGCGGCGGCTTCCGCCCGCGCTTCCGCCCTGGCGACCGCCGCTTCGATGCGTGCCGCCAGCTTCTCGTCGATTTCCACGGGCGGAATAGCGGAGATCGGAGTCAGGGGAGCGACAGGATGAATTGGAGGCGCCGGCAATAGCGGCGAGACCGGCCGCGCGGCCGCTTCGCCTTCCGGACAGATTTCACCGGCCGCGACCGGCGTGGGCACGGTTACGGGCAGCGGCTTCACCATCGCCGCCTGCGCGGGGACCTTGCTGATCGTGACGGCGGCGGCGCAGGCCAGCATGAGCACGACCAGCGCCGTGCCGGCGCGCGCGCCGCGGCCGACGAAGGCCGGCAAGCCCTTCTCGGCCAATACGCGCTCGATGCGGCGGCTGACGGTCGCCGGCCGCGCCATGGCCACACCCAATGGCGCAAGCTTGAAGCGCGGCGGCGTGGGTATTCGCGCGAAGTCGAGCAAGACCGCCGCGTAATCGGCGCGGTACGGGACTTGCGCGGCGGCTTCGGCGTCGCTCGCGTCCTCGGCAAGTTCCGCCAAACGGTCATGGAGCCACCAGGCCAGCGGCGAGAACCAGAATACCGCGCGATGGACCGCCGCCAGGCTCTGGACATAGAAGTCTCCGCGCGTCACATGAGCCCGTTCATGCAGCAGCACGGCGTCGCGCTTTTCCACCGGCCAGCCTTCAAAATCCGCCGGCAGCAGGATGCTCGATCCGATCGTGACCGGCGCGTTGACCGCGTCGGTCACGCGAATGTCGCTCGCGCCCACCCACGCGGCGTCATCCCATGCGGCGTCGATCCGCCGCGCTCCGGCGCGAATACGCGCCGTCAGCGCGAGGCCGACACCAAGACGAAGCAGCAGAAGTCCCGCGACGGCGCCATAGAGCCCGACGGCGATCCCCGACCAGTCCCAGGACGCGGGGGCGTCCGCCATGCTTTCAGCGCCGCGCATCATGTTCGCGGCGGCCCCGGGCGCATCGGGTCCAACGGCCGGCAGGACCGAGGCGATCAGCGGCTCGGCGATCCTGCCCGCCGGCGCCGTCATCTCCTCCACCGGCACTTCGAGCACCAGTCCCATCATGAGGAGCGGCATGGCCAGGGCACCCGCAAGCACCGCGCTCCAGGCCGCAAGCTGGTGATGCGGGTTGCGCACCTTGAAAAGGTACAGCGCGGCGCCGACCACGACCGCGAGCGCCAGCGCACGCAAGGCGGCCTGCACCAGTATGGAATCCAGAAGCGCCACGCCGAATAACGAGTGCATCATTTCTTCCCTCCCGTCGCCTTGGCGTCGTCCTTCCCGGCGCGCGCCTTTTCGATTTTCTTCGCCAGGTCCTGAAGCTGTTTCCGGTCGAGCATCTTGGAATCGACCAGTCCCACCAGAACCTCCTCCATCGATCCGTTGCAGAACCAATCGACGATGCGTTTCACCGCTTTGGCGGCCACTTTTCCACGGGCCTCGGCGGCGCGATAGATGAAGGTGCGCGCTTGCGTTTCATGGGTCAGGAATCCCTTCTCCTCCAGGCGCCGCAGCACGGTGCGGACGGTGGACTCCTTCAAGGGACGGCCCTGATGTTCGAGGCTTTCGCGCACGGTGTCGGCGGTCATCTCCCCGCCTTCCCAGATGAGCTGCATGACGGCGCGTTCGAGGTCCCCAAGGTCCCTGGCTTCGTCGTTCGTCTCGCTCATATCGCGCTACTCCGTGTAATGCTACGAGTCGTAGCATATAAGGTCTGACCGGACAAGCCGGAAGCCAGGTCTAGAAATCGACGAACAGGTTCGTGGTGTAGCGGATGTTGGCGCGCGGGAACCATGCCCCGGCGCTGCCGATTTCCCAGCCGTAAGCGTTGGTGAGGTTGTGCACTTGGAAGCGGAAGGATGCCGGCGCCGCGCCGATCTTGAACGCGTAGCGCACGCCCGCCATCAGTTCCTTGTAGCCCTTCGACTTGAAGGAATTGTCCGGCGTCGTCATCTGCCCGCCGCCGTCGTAAAACGCGGTATCGACGCCGAAACCGTTCCATTCCTTGGGTGCGTACTGAAGCTGCAGGAGCGACTGGCGCGGCCATACGCCGACGGGCACCTTCCCCAGCAACCCGCGATCCACTTCATCGCCGCTCACGCGCGCCTGGATCAGCACCACGCCCGCGACCACGTTCAGGCCCGGAAGGATTTCGCCGGTCAGCGATGTTTCGAGGCCGCGGTGACGCACGGCGCCGAACGGTCCGTAGATGTTTGCCGGACCAACATTGAAGTAGGGTTTCTTCACCTCGAACACACCGGCGACCAGGTTCATGCCCGGTTTGATGGTGTAGCGCAGCCCCGCGTCGATCTGCTTGGTGATCGCCGCCGGCATCGCTTCGCCGCGGTTCGCCGCGATGTCCGGCGCGGTGCCCGTTTCCTCGAGGCCGCGCGTGTAGCCGGCGTAAGCCGCAAGGCCCTTCGTGATGAACAGACTGACGCCCGCGTTATAGAGCCACGGCTTGTCGGTCGCGCGCGACATCGGCCGGCCTGGCTCCATCGTGTCGCGCCGGTAGTCGACTTTCTGCGCGCCGAGCGTAAGCCCACCGACATCCGCCCACTGGCCGAAATAAGACACCCCTGCCGCGCCCTGCTTGGTTTCATTGGATGTCTGTGGGCCGAAGCTCCACGTCGGTTCAGGGAACCCGATCTGCACACCGATACGGCCCGGTCCGAGATATTTGGTGTCAGCACCGCCGAAGAGCCGGTCCACATTGCGGCCCCGCAGCGAGACGTCGATCGTGTGCCGGAACGCGCCGGCCGTCACCACTTTCTGCAACCGCGCTTCACCGGAGTAGGACGTGAAGGCCGAGCGCGGCGCTTTGAAGACATAGTGATCGCCGGTTCCGTCAGGCTTCACGTTGCGCATGATGTCGCCGTAGGACTTATGCTGGATGCGCTCGGAGCGGAAAATGCCGGCGCGCAGATTCCAGCCGTCGCCGAAGTTGTAGCGGCCGAGGAATCCGCCGTTGCTTTCGCGGCAATCGCCCGACGACCACCCTTGGCCATAGAAGGTATGACGCTTCACTTCCGGCGGCGCCCATCCGCCACCCGGCAGGATGCGCGTCTGCTGTTCGTTGTGACAGTCCTCGAGCTGGCTCCAGAACCCGGTCACCTCGGCGGCGTCGGACGGCCGCAGATTGAAGATGACCCCGGCGGTCCACTGAAGATTCTTGCTGCCTTCGTTGTTGTCGATGCGGACGACGCCCACGCCCGCGCCGACATTGAGTTTCGACGTCACCGCGGTTTGTCCGTTCAATTCGACCAGCCATGTATCGTATTGGCCGCCGCCGACACGCGCGCTCAGCACCGGATCGGCGCCAGGGACGTTCAAGGTGAAATCCGCGACGCCCGTCGGCGCCGGAAACGCATAAGATTGCGCGCTGATGCCCACGCGCACGGTATTGCCGCGCTGGACGTGGCTGTTCAATTCGGACTGCTGATCGAAATAAAGCCCTTCGATGCGGACGTTCCCCGCGTCCACCGGACTGAAACCGCGCGCTTCATAAGGGTTATAGAGACCGGTCTGTTCGTTCCCGACCGTGGTCCCGAAGGCGTCCTCGGCGGCCTTCACCGCGTCGTCGCTCGCCCGCTGCGCCGCCGCTTCCACGGAGACGCAGCAGCCGGCCGCGACCGCGGCCCATGCAAAAACCTTCACCGGAGTTCCCCATAAATGCGACAATCAGTAATGCTACGATTCGTAGCATTACTGAACCGGGGCCGCAAGAGGCCCGTCCATGAAAGGCCTGTCAGAAATCAAAAGCGAAGTTGCCGAGCCAGGTGACGGGCCCGCGCGGCGACCAGGCGCCGGCCGGACTGACGTTCCAGGCGTAGGAATTGAATATGTTGATCACGCGGAAGCGGAACGAGGTGGGCACGCCGTGGAACGACCAATTGCGCCGGACGCCGAGATTGACCTGGCGATAACCGCCGGTCTTGAGTGAATTGTCGGGCGTCGTGCGCTGCCCCCCGCCGTCGAAGAAGAAGGCTTCGAGCGCGAAGCCGCGCCAGGCGGGCGGCGCGTAGTTGATGTTCACGGTGGACGAGCGCGGAAACACTCCGACGGGGATTTCGCCGATGACGCCGCGGTCCACGGCGTCGCCGGAAACGCGCGGCTCCAACGCGACCATGCCGGCGACGATATTGAAACCCGTGAACAGTTGGCCGGCCAGGGACATTTCCACGCCGCGATGACGCACCGCGCCGAAGGGGCCAAAGACGTTGGTGCGGTCGAGCGTGAAATAGGGTTTCTTCACTTCGAACGCGCCGGCGACCATGTTGAGGCCCGGCTTGATCGTATAACGCAGGCCCGCGTCCACTTGTTTGGTGATCGCGGTCGGCATGGCCTCGCCGCGGTTGAGCGCGCTGTCGGGCGCCGTTCCGGTTTCCTCGAGGCCGCGCGTGTAGCTGGCGTAGGCCGCGAGTCCGGGCGTCACGAAAATATTGAGGGCGGCGTTGTAGAGCCACGGCTTCGCCACCGCGCGCGCCGTCGGCAGAGCGGGCGCGAACGTATCGCGGTGATAGTCGACCTTCTGCAAACCGAGAGTCAGCGCGCCGCGCCGCGCCCACTGTCCCAGATATGAGACTCCCGCCGCCGATTGCCGCGTCTCGTTGGCCGTCTGCGGATTGAACGTGAAATTGGGCTCCGGCAGCCACGTCTGCACGCCGATGCGCCCCGGCCCCAGCGCGACCGTGTGCGCGCCGCCGAAGATGCGTTCGACGTCGCGGCCGCGCACTGCCGCGTCGAGCGTATGGCGGAAATCGCCGTGGGCGAGCACCTTTGTCAAACGCACTTCGCCCGAATAGGACGTGAACGCGGCGCGCGGCGAGGCCTGTATGAAATGCTGCCCCGTTCCATCGGGCTGCACGTTGCGCATGAAATCGCCGAACGCCTTCTTTTGGATGTTCTCCGAGCGGAAAAACCCGGCGCGCAGGCGCCAGTCGTCGCCGAAGGTCCAGCGGCCCAGGAGCCCGGCGTTGCTTTGCCGGCAATCGCCCGTCGTCCAGCCTTGTCCGTAGAACGTGTGGCGCTTGATCCGGGGCGGCGCCCACGCGCCGCCGGGGATGATGCTCATCTGCTGTTCGTAGTGGCAATCCTCGAGCATGCTTGCGAAGCCGGAAAGCTCGCCGGCGTCGCTCGGCCTCACGCGGAACAGCACACCGGCGTTCCATTCCACGTTCTTGCTGGCATCCTGGTTGTCGTAGCGGATGAAGCCCACGCCCGCCCCCACGCTCAGCTTGTCGGTGACCGGTGTCTGCACGTCGAGTTCGGTGACGAATGAGTCGAACGTGCCCGCGCCGATCATGTAACTCGTGATCGTCTTGTCGCCCGGAAGACGCAGATTGAAATCCGCGACGCCCGTCGGCGCCGGAAACGCATAGGATTGCGCGCTGATACCCACGCGCACCGTGTTGCCGCGCGACACCCGGCCGTTCAACTGTGTTTGCTGGTCGAAATAAAGACCTTCGATGCGGACATTGCCGGCGTCGACCGGGCTGAAACCGCGGGCATTGAAGGGATCGTAGAGGCCGGTGCGCTCGTTGCCGACCGCCGTGCCAAAGGCGTCGTCCGCCGCTTTGACGGCATTGTCGGCCACGCGCTGCGCATTCGCTTCGGCCGTCCAGACCAGCAACACCGCGGCCAAACCCGCGCGGCGCATTCCCAACACCCGCATGACGCCCCCTGCCATGTGCGGCAATGCTACAATTCGCCGGCCCCACGCCGAAGCACGATTTTCGCCGCATTCTCACCGCGATCGCCGCCCGCACGTAAGCGGATTGTAACTCCGGGCCGAAAAAATCACGCCGCGTTTATTTGCGAGGCCTAGGCTATTCCGCTATTTTGCCTCCGAGATCACAGCAAGAGTCACAGGAGTACGCGGATGCGTTTGCTGAATGGAGTGTGCGGGGTTGTCATGGCGGCATCGGTCGCGCTGCCGCTCGCGTCTGCCCATGCGCAGCAGGCGATGCGCGATGAAGACGTGATCGCCTACCGCCAGGAAATCATGAAAACCATGGGTGCGCAGTCCGCCGCCATCGGTCAGATCCTGGCCGGCATGGTCCCGGACAAACTGCTGTTCTCGCACTTCGAGGTCCTGCTCCAGTCCGTTCGCCAGGCGAAGCTCGCATTTGAGCCGCACGTCGAGGGCGGCAGCGCCCTCCCGGTGGTATGGAAGAACCACGCGGACTTCAACGCCAAGCTCGACGACGCCGAGAAGAGCATCATCAAGGCGATCGAAATCGCGAAAAAGGACGGCGCCGGCGGCCAATCCGGCGAAGCCGCGGTCGGCGCCCTTTCGTGCAAGAGCTGCCACGACATCTACAAGAAGCCCTGATCAACCGTCGTTGGTCGCGGTTTGCGCGGCCCGCCCCAAACTTTGGGGCGGGCCGTCGCTTTTATACTCCGCCCGCGCGCCCTAACGCGCGAGATCAAAATCTTCGCGGTTATGGATCACGCTGCCAAAGTGGTGTTGCCAGAGCCGCGCGCCCAACTCGCCGGACCGGTCCAGCGATGAGCCGATGCTCAGCCACTTCAGCAGCGTCGGGTGCAGACCCGCGTCGAACAACATGAAGCCCGCGCCGAGACAGCATGTCTCCGTCTGGTTCCCGCAAACATAGACCCGTCCGACGCCCTGTTCTTTCAAATGTGCGATCACCGCCGCCGGCGGCAGATAACCGTACTTGATGAACACGCGATTGGCCGCGACCAGCGGCGCGTCGTCCGGGCCGGGCGTCCAACCGAGCTGCCGCGCGAAAGGCGTGATCGATTCATCGTGCCGCTCGACGGTCGCGAGGGTGTAGATCTTCCCGCTCAGCGCCCTGATCTCGTCGACCACCGCCGCGGGCGTCGCGAACGTCGGCTGCACGTCGACGACCAGCAAAGCTTCTTTCATGGGACTCCTGGCGCTGCGATGAAAATGTCCGGCGCCCCCTTGCCCCCGACCGCCGGTTCCAGAGTTATGGCCTGGAATCCTCGCGTCCGCACATATCGTTTCTGCGCGGGCATTCGCTCTTTTGTCTAGACATATTGGCCAGATCGGGCACTATCCACCGTATACATTCACGCGGATACTATTGTTATGACGTCTTATTCTGCCTGGGATGAAAAGCACGCCGGCGAGATCATCGATGGATTGAAATCCGTCGAGGGCGCCACCCTGCCCATCCTTCACGCGCTCCAGGACGCGTTCGGCCACATCACCGAACGCGCCGTTGAAATGATCGCCGACGCCCTCAATCTTTCGCGCGCGGAAGTCCATGGCGTCGTGTCCTTCTATCACGACTTCCGCCGTGAACCGCCCGGCCGCCATGTCCTCAAACTGTGCCGCGCCGAAGCCTGCCAAGCGATGGGCGCCGAGGCCCTCGCCGCCGAAGCCAAGAATCAGCTCGGCGTGGGTTGGCATGAAACCAGCGCGGACGGACGCGTGAGTCTCGAACCCGTCTTCTGCCTGGGTCTTTGCTCCTGCGCGCCGGCGGCGATGATCGACGGCAAACTTGTAGGCCGGCTCGACGCGCCTTCGCTCGCCGCCGCCATCGCGAAGGCGCGCGCATGAGCTTGCGTATCCACATCCCGCTTGATTCCGCCGCCGTCGCGCTCGGCGCGGACGATGTCGCCGCCGCGATCGAACGCGAAGCGGCCCGGCGCAAGATCGCCGTTTCGATTGTTCGCACGGGCTCCCACGGCATGCATTGGCTGGAGCCTCTCATTGATGTCGGTAATGTCGGCTTCGGCCCCGTCACGGCCGGCGACATTCCGTCGCTCTTCGATGCGAACTTCGCGAAACATCCCCTGAGCATCGGCAAGATCGCCGATCACCCGTTCATGAAAGCCCAGACGCGCCTCACCTTCGCGCGCTGCGGCGCCATCGATCCGGCCTCGTTCCACGATTATCAGGCCGCCGGCGGGCTCCACGGCATCGGCGCGGCGATCAGGATCGGTCCGGCGCGCACGCTCGATGCCGTTCTCACGTCCGGCTTGCGCGGGCGCGGCGGCGCGGGCTTTCCGACCGGCATCAAGTGGAAGACGGTCGCCGAAGCCAAGGGCGAGGTTAAGTACATCGTCTGCAATGCCGACGAAGGCGATTCCGGCACCTTTTCCGACCGCATGATCATGGAAGGCGATCCCTTCTGCCTGATCGAGGGCATGACCATCGCCGGCGTCGCGACCGGCGCGACACGCGGCTACATTTACATCCGCTCCGAATATCCCGTCGCCGTGCGCGTCATGACCCAGGCCGTCCGCAACGCGCGCGCCGCGGGTCTTCTCGGCGGCAAGGTAATGGGTTCCGACTACAGCTTCGATATCGAGGTGCGCGTCGGCGCGGGCGCTTACGTCTGCGGCGAAGAGACCGCGCTCCTCGAAAGCCTCGAGGGCAAACGCGGCCAGGTGCGCGCGAAGCCGCCGCTTCCCGCGATCCAGGGGCTCTTCCGCAAGCCGACCTCGGTCAACAACGTCATCACGCTGACCTCCGTGCCCGCCATTCTGTCCGGGGGCGCGGAGGCCTACAAGAACTTGGGCGTCGGCCGTTCCCTCGGCACCATCCCCATCCAGCTCGCCGGCAATGTGAAATACGCCGGTCTGTTCGAGGCGCCCTTCGGCATGACCCTCGGCGATCTCGTCATGAAGATCGGCGGCGGCACACGCTCCGGGCGTCCTGTGCGCGCGGTGCAGGTCGGCGGTCCCTTGGGCGCCTACTTCCCGACCAGCCTGTTCGATACGCCGTTCGATTATGAAGCCTTCACGGCGAAGGGCGGTCTCATCGGGCACGCCGGCATCGTGGTGTTCGACGACACCGTCGATCTCGCGCGCCAGGCCCGCTTCGCCATGGAGTTCTGCGCGATTGAGTCCTGCGGCAAATGCACGCCTTGCCGCATCGGGTCCGTGCGCGGGGTCGAGGTCATCGACCGGATTCTTGCTGGGAATTCAGGCCCCGAGTCACTCGAGCGGCAGTTCGCGCTCCTGGATGACTTATGTGCTACAATGCGCCAGGGCTCGCTTTGCGCCCTGGGCGGTTTCGTGCCCTATCCGGTGACCAGCGCCATGACGCACTTCCCGGAAGATTTCCGAAAGAACATTGCATGAACCTGATCAAGGAAGTGGATTTCGGGACGCCAGCCGCGGAAAGCCAGGTCCCCGTCACTCTGACCATCGACGGCGTTTCGGTCAGCGTACCCGCCGGCACCTCGATCATGCGCGCCGCCGCCGAGATGGGCGTGTCCGTGCCGAAGCTCTGCGCTACCGACAGTCTTCAGTCTTTTGGCTCATGCCGTCTGTGCCTCGTGGAAATCGAAGGCCGCAACGGCACGCCGGCGTCCTGCACCACGCCGGTTGCGGACGGCATGGTCGTTCACACGCAGACGGGAAACCTCAAGAAGCTCCGCCGCAACGTGATGGAGCTTTATATCTCCGATCACCCCCTCGACTGCCTCACCTGCGCGGCGAACGGCGACTGCGAACTTCAGGACATGGCCGGCGCCGTGGGTCTGCGCGATGTGCGCTACGGCTATGACGGCGAGAACCACATCCACGACACCAAGGACACGTCGAACCCCTACTTCGACTACGATCCCGCCAAATGCATCGTCTGCTCGCGCTGCGTGCGCGCCTGCGAGGAAGTCCAGGGCACCTACGCGCTCACTATCGACGGTCGCGGCTTCGACTCCCGCGTCGCCGCGGGGCCGACGAACTTCTTGGACTCTGAGTGCGTGTCCTGCGGCGCCTGCGTGCAAGCCTGCCCGACCGCGACCCTCATCGAGAAGTCCGTGGTCGAGATCGGCCAGCCGGAGCACTCTGTCGTCACGACCTGCGCCTATTGCGGCGTCGGCTGCGCCTTCAAGGCCGAGATGCGCGGCAACGAAGTCGTGCGCATGGTTCCGTACAAGGACGGAAAGGCCAACCACGGTCATTCCTGCGTGAAGGGCCGTTTCGCCTGGGGCTACGCCACCCACCGCGACCGCATCACCAAGCCGATGATCCGCGCCAGGATCTCCGATCCCTGGCGGGAAGTCGGTTGGGACGAAGCGATCAATCACGTCGCGTCCGAATTCAAGCGCATCCAGAAGACGTACGGCAGGGACGCCATCGGCGGCATCACCTCGTCCCGCTGCACGAATGAGGAAACCTATCTCGTTCAGAAGCTGATTCGCGCCGGCTTCGGCAACAACAACGTCGACACCTGCGCGCGCGTCTGTCATTCGCCGACCGGATACGGCCTGAAGACCACCTTCGGCACCTCGGCCGGCACCCAGGACTTCGATTCCGTCGACGACGCCGACGTCATCCTCATCATCGGCGCCAATCCGACCGACGCGCATCCGGTCTTCGCCTCGCGCATGAAAAAGCGGATCCGCGAAGGCGCCAGGGTCATCGTGATGGATCCGCGCCGCATCGATCTCGTGCGCTCGCCGCATGTGGAGGCGGAGGTTCACCTGCCTCTCAAGCCGGGCACCAACGTCGCGGTCGCCAATGCCCTTGCCCACACCATCGTCACCGAGGGCTTGGCGAATGAACGGTTCGTACGCGAGCGCTGCGACTGGAGCGAATTCGAAGGCTGGGCGAAGTTCGCCTCGCAAGCCCACAACAGTCCCGAAGCCGTCGGCCCCATCGCCGGCGTGAACCCCGAAGAAATCCGCGCCGCCGCGCGCCTTTACGCCACCGGCGGCAACGCCGCCATCTACTACGGCCTCGGCGTCACCGAGCACAGCCAGGGCACCACCATGGTCATGTGCCTGGCCAACCTCGCCATGGCCACCGGCAACATCGGACGCCGCGGCGTCGGCGTGAATCCCTTGCGCGGACAAAACAACGTGCAGGGGTCCTGCGACATGGGCTCCTTCCCGCACGAGTTCTCCGGCTACCGCCACGTCGGCGACGACGCCACCCGCGCGATGTTCGAGACCATGTGGGGTGTCGCGCTGGAGTCCGAACCGGGCCTGCGCATCCCCAACATGTTCGACGCCGCCATCGACGGTACCTTCAAGGGCATCTACGTCCAGGGCGAGGACATGGTTCAGTCCGATCCCAACACCGAACATGTCGTCGCCGGTTTCAGCGCCATGGAATGCGTCGTGGTCCACGACATCTTCCTGAACGAAACCGCCAAGTTCGCGCACGTATTCCTGCCGGGCGCGAGTTTCCTGGAGAAGGACGGCACATTCACCAACGCCGAGCGCCGCATCAGCCGCGTGCGCAAGGTGATGCCGCCCCTGTCCGGCAAGGCGGACTGGGAAGTCACGTTGGACATTGCCAGGGTCATGGGCTACCCCATGACCTACGCTCACCCCTCCGAGATCATGGACGAGATCGCGCGTGTCACGCCCACGTTCGCCGGCGTCTCCTATGCCCGCATCGAGGAGCTTGGCTCCATCCAGTGGCCGTGCAACGACGCGGCGCCGGAAGGCACGCCGATCATGCACATGAACGGTTTCGTGCGCGGCAAGGGCAAGTTCATCGTCACCGAATATGTCCCGACCGACGAGCGCACCGGTCCGCGGTTCCCGCTGCTGCTCACCACGGGCCGCATCCTCTCGCAATACAATGTCGGCGCGCAGACGCGCCGTACCGAGAACGTGGCATGGCACGGCGAGGACCGGCTTGAGATCAACCCCTTCGATGCCGAGAACCGGGGCGTCCGGGACGGAGATTTCGTGAAAGTGCAGAGCCGTGCGGGGGCGACCACCCTGCGCGCGCTCATCACCGACCGCGTCGCGCCGGGTGTGGTCTACACGACCTTCCACCACCCCACGACCCAGATCAACGTGGTGACCACCGACTATTCGGATTGGGCGACCAACTGTCCTGAATACAAAGTCACCGCCGTGCAGGTCGCGCCGTCCAATGGCCCCTCGGAGTGGCAGGAGCACTACGCCGACCTCAGCAAGGCCAACACCCGCATCGCGGCCCCAAACGCGGCCTCAAACGCGGCCGAGTGAATGTCGATCAGCTCTTCACCCCGGCCTTTTCCCGCAAACGGGAGAAGGTGCCGAACGGAGCGAGGCGGTGAGGATTCATCTCCGAACGCACATGTCTGACCCCGCCATCCCTTCTCCCATCGTCGACGCTCCGCTGCGCAGTCTGCGCGGCGGTACCGAGCATCTCGGTACGCGCGCGGTGCCGGAGGAAACCGCCATCGCCTTCACCTACAACCGCGCCTCTTACGCGGTGATGATGGCGACGCCCGCCGACCTCGAGGATTTCGCGGTCGGCTTCAGCCTCGCCGAGGGTATCGTGGCCAACCCCGCGGACATCGCCGCGCTCGAGATCGTTCCCAACGACCTTGGCGTCGAACTGCGCATGGAGTTGACCGGCGCCGTCGCCGACAAGTTCACCGAACGCCGCCGTCTTATGGCGGGTCCCGTGGGATGCGGTCTTTGCGGCATCGAAAGCCTCGACGCGGCCATGCGGCCTCTGCCCGTCCTCAAAAGCGGCATGCGCATCGACGCCGATCTGGTTCATCGCGCGCTCGCGGACATGCACCGCAAGCAGGACATGAGCCGGTTGACCCGCGCCGTGCACGGCGCGGCGTTCTGGACTCCCGCCAAGGGTCTTGTGGCGCTGCGCGAGGATGTCGGCCGCCACAGCGCGCTCGACAAGCTTGCCGGCGCCCTCGCGCGCCTCGGCCATGTCGCCTCCGGCGGCGGCGTCGTGATCTCAAGCCGCGTGTCGGTTGAAATGGTGCAGAAGGCCGCGATGATGGGCGCGCCGTTCCTGGTCGCCGTATCGGCGCCCACGGCGCTGGCCATCCGCACCGCGGACAAAGCGGGCATCACGCTGATCGGCGTCGCCCGCGACGACGGTTTCGAAGTGTTCACTCATGGAGACCGGGTCAGCCTGGTCACGCTGCAGCATGTCATCAGATAAGCTTGTTTATATGGCCAACCAGATCGGCACGGCCTTCAACCATCAAAGCGACGACGAGGCCGTGGCCTCGATCGCGACCCACATCAAAAGCTTTTGGGATCCGCGCATGCGCACGAAGATTTTTGCCCACGAAGAGGCGGGCGGCGCGGGCTTGAATCCGCGTGTCCTGAAAGCTATCCGAAGCCTCAAGCCGTAACGCTTAGGCCTTTTCGGCGGCCTGCGCGCGCTTGCGCGGCGTCGGGCGCGGCTTTGGGTTGGCGGCTTCATGCGCGAGCCGCAAGGCGCGTAATTCGAGGGTCCGTTTGAGGTTGGCCGCCTCCTTCTGGCGCCGTTCGGTCAGAAACGCTTCGTCGCGTTTTGCCGTCGCCGTTCTCGCGTTTTCGCCCTTGTCGAACGCCTTCTCCGCACGCTTCCGTTCCGGTGTCATGTCGTACTCCCATGGGGTTTCAGGTAACGAGCGATGCACCAATGCGATGCGCGGTCCGGGTTGCGTTCCTCCCTTCAAGGGCAATCGAGTACCTAATGACGGCGATGGCCGTCGGATCGATCTTCTACCTCGCTGACGGCGAAGTCCAGGCACAAACCCGCTATCTGGCGCCGCCGCGCCCTGAGATCAAGGCCGTGAGATCGATGAGGACACGGCCGACGGCAAGGCCGCCGGGACACGCCAGATACTTCGGCCGCCATTCCGGCGCGAACTTGTCCTTGTAACGGCGCAAGCCCCGAAAGCTGTAGAAGTGCTCACCGGCGCGATAGATCATCCCGCCCAGCTTGTGCCACAGCGGACCTAGTCTGCGGCCCTCAAGCCCCGACAAGGGCGCCATGCCCAGGTTGAACCACTGATAGCCTTCCGCCTTGCCCCATAACATGATTTCCACGAACAGGAACTCCATCACCCCGTGGATTTGGGTGTGGCCGTAGCGCATGAGATCGATGGAGAGTTCCACCTTTCCGGCGCTTTCCCAGATGTTCGCGAACGCGACGATCTCGTCGCCGGCCATGACGACGCCGCACGCGAAATGCGCGAGATAGCTTTCATCGAAAAATCCGAGCGAGAAACCCTTCTCCTTGCCCGCCTTCGCGTTCAGCCAGGCGTCCGACACCTTGCGAAGCTGAGTCATGACCGCCTGGGTCTGGGCGGGGAAAAGCATCTTGAACGAAGCGCCTTCCCGCGCCGCGCGGCGGTGCGCCTGGCGGATATCCCGGCGCGCCGGGGCGTCGAGCGCGAAGCTGCGCAGGTCCACGCGCGCTTCGTCTCCCATCTTGTAGAGCGCCAGGCCCAGATCGGCGTACAGACCGAGGTTCTCCGGTTTCACCTGATAGAACACACAGCGCCCGCCGTACCGGTCGCTGAGTTCGCGGAAACGCCAGAGCAAGTCCGCCTGCCGCGCGGCCGGAGCGACGGGATCGCCGAGCGCGATCCAGGACCCGCCCTGCACCCGGTACATCAGGAAGCCGTCTCCGGTTTCGTTGAACAGCAGCGACTTGTCGCCCAGGAGCGCGAGATTGGCCGAGGAGTCCGCCGACGCCGCGACAATGGCAGCGGCGTGCGCGATCTCCGCATGTGTCGGAAGCGCCGGCGCCTGTTTGTACGGCCGCAGCAATTGCCGCGCGCCAAGCAGCACGAAGGCCAGCATCGCGAACAGGGACGCGCGCAGGAAGCGCGGTGCGTTGCCGTCCAGTTCGAACTGCCACCACATCTCGGACTCGTATTCGACGTAGCGGTGCGCGAAAAAGCCAAGCCAGATGCTGCCCGCGAGGATTGCGCCCACCGCCAGCAGCCATTGCGGCGACAATTGCAGTTGGGTCAACCGGCCGTGCCGGTAGAAAGCGCGGCGTGCCGGCAGCAGCACCAGCGCGATGCCCAACAATGCGACCGCCTCGTGATAGTCCGTGCCGCGGCCCAGCGCCGCCGCCGCGCCGACCGCAAGCAGCGTCATGGTCGCGTAGTAGGCGGAATCCACCCGTTGCAGCAGCGATCCCGACAGCAACAGAAGACCCACGCCCACCAGCGAGGCGATGAGGTGCGAGCCTTCGATGAAGGCCAGCGGCAGCCAGTCGTTGACGGCTTCCAGCACGTCGGGGCCTTCCGGCGCCGCGCCCGAGATCAGCAGCATCGCGCCCGCCGTGAACACCGCCGCGGCCATCAGGGTGGGCGCGATGGCGGACCATTGCCGCCCAGCGATCTGCGCCGCCGCCGACAAATGATGCCGCCGGGACGAGAGTTCCGAGAAACCGAACCAGGCGATCGCGATCACGAGCGGCGCGACATAGTAGATCGCGCGGTAAGCCAGCAGCGCGCCGAGAGTCTCATGCGCGTCGATCTGGCCCGACGTGAGCGAGACGATCAGGCCTTCGAACACCCCGATCCCGCCCGGAACCGCGCTGATGACGGCCACCAGCAGCGCGGTCACATACACGGCCACGAACGGCAGGAAGCCGATGGCGCTTTCGTTGGGCAGCAACAAATAAAGCGTCGCGGCGGCGAAGACGAGATCGAAGCCCGCGGCCGCCGACTGGCCGATCGCGATCCGGAAATCGGGGATCTGCACGCGCCAGCGGAGCAGGCTCACATGCGGCACGCGGGCGAGACTCAAAATGAAAAGCGCGAGGCTCGGCGTTATCAGCGCCGCCCCGAGGAGGCGCACCACGATTTCCGGAACGCCCACGACCTGCGCGAGGCTCATGGGCTGGAACAGGAAGGCGAGGCCGCCCAGCAGCGAAGCGCCGAGCGGGAACATCGCCGTGTGGAACGCGATGGCCGTGGTGATCTGGAAGCCGCCGAGCCCCGCTGCCGAGTAGGCGCGGTAGCGGATCGATCCCCCCGTCAGGGCGGAGAATCCCAGGTTGTGCGCGAGGGCGTTGGCGATGAACGAGGTTTTCGCCATCACCGGCGCGGCGACCTTGCCGCCCGCGTAGCGCAAGGCGAAGAAGTCATAACCGATCAGCGCGAGATAACTGACGGCCGCGGCGCCGGCGGCGGCGAGCAAGGCCCTGCCCGGCAGCGCCTCCAGATAATCGATCGCCTCGCCGAGATGATGGTCGGCCAGTTCGCGCTCGAGCAGCCAGATGGCGGCCGCGAAAATCGCGATGGCGCCCAGCGGCAGGAGACGGCGCAAATTCGAAAGCAGGCGAGACATGATCGACTTCCCCGGTCCGCATTTTAGCGGCAGGGCTTCACCTTGGCACGCCGGACCTTTATCGTGGTTGCGGAAGATCATGGGCCAACGCCGTTCCCTTTTATGCGCCGCGATCTCAGCCGCCGCCTTGCTCGCCGGCTGCGACGATTCGCGCCTCCGCGAAGCCCGTCTGAAGATCGATGACGGGCTCGCCGCCCGCCTCACCTGGGTCCAGCCCCGCGCCGAGCGCCTGGTGATCCTGTTCGGCTCCTCCGATGCCGCCAATACGCGGGCCGTGGCCCGGACTCTCGCCTGGCCCGACCGGGCGGTCTTGACCCTGGCCCCGCCGCGGCCGGGCGCGGCCCCGCCGCGCTGCGCGGATCTCGTGAACGGCGCAGCGCGGAGTCTTGCGGACCTGCGGCGCAAAAAAGGCCATCCGGAGCCGCAAGCGCCCATCGTCGTCGCCATGAATGAGTCCGGCGCGTCCGGCCTCGCGCTCGCCGGGACGCCGCACACCACCGGCCTCGGCGCGGCCGTGGCCTACGAACACTGTCCAGGCGATCCGTCGCCCGTCACGCCCTTCTGCGCCGCGGACGTGGACCTGCCGGCGGAACCCTCCACCGTGCCCGTCGTGGTGATCACGGACAAGTCCCGCTGCACCGCGGCCGACACCGCGCCCCTCCTCCGTCACTTCGCCGACGCGCGCGTCATCGCCGCGGACGGCGGCAATCGCATCGACCTTTTGTCGACCACGGTCGATCAGGTCCTCGGCCGCGTCGGAGGCGGGACGCCCGCCGCCGACACGGACCTCCCGCTCATCCCGCTGCCCGCCGCCGGCAACGGCAAGCAGCTCGCGGTCTTCTTCAGCGGCGACGGCGGCTGGGCCGATATCGACAGCGACATCGGCGAGGAACTGTCCCGCCGCGGCGTCGCCGTCGTCGGCTTCGACACCCTGAAATACTTCTGGCGCAAACAGGATCCGGCCGCCGCGGCCGCCGACCTCGCCCGCGTCATCGCCCGGTATTCCGCCGCCTGGAAGCGCGACGACATCGTACTCATCGGCTACTCCTTCGGCGCCGACGTGCTGCCGTTCCTCTGGCAAAATCTCGACCCCGCCAGCCGCGCCAAGGTCTCGAACGTGATCTTCCTGGGGCTTGGAGAGGCCGCGTCGCTGGAGATCACCGTCGGCGGTTGGGTCGGCGTGACGCCCGCGGAAGCGTTACCCACGATGCCGGCGGCGCGCAGCATCTCGGGCGCGCACATCATGTGCTTCCACGGCGTGGAGGAAGCCTCGAGCGCTTGCCCCGCGCTGGCGACCTACGGCGCGGAAGTCCTCGCCATGCCGGGCGGCCACCACTTCGACGGCGATTACAAGAAAGTCGCCGACCTCATCCTCACCCGCATCACGAAGTAAAAAAACGGGCCAAAAAAAACGGGGACGCCCAGCGCCCCCGTTTTGTCGTCGCGCGGCTAAAGCGAATTACTTCGCCTTGGCTTTCGCTTTGGCTTTCGCGCCTTTCGGCTGCATGCGGCCGGCGTCGATGAGGAGGTCCTCGACCGAACCGACGCGCGTGCCGTGCATGGTCGCGACTTTCGTCACTTCCGTCGCGCCGACGCGTTCCATGTTCTCGATCAGGGCGA
>JAYSFT010000052.1:0-17379 GCA_041913245.1 Rhodospirillaceae bacterium
GGTGCGCGCCCTGCGTGAAGGAAATGCCCGCCCTCGACCGCCTCAACGCCAAGCTCGGCGGCAAGGATTTCCAGGTCCTGGCCGTCAACCAGGAACGTAACGGCCCCAAGGTCGCCCCGCCCTTCGTCGCGAAGCAGGGTTGGAAACTGCCGCTTTATCTCGACGCGGCGACGGGCTTCTACCGCGACGCCAAGCTGCGCGGCCTGCCGACCTCGCTCATCATCGGCAGGAACGGCCAGGAGATCGGCCGCGTCGAAGGCGAGGTCGTGTGGGACAGCCCGGCCGTCGAGAAGATGGTTCAGGACCTGATCAAGAAGCCCTGATCAGGACGTCTTCACGAACCGGGGCTCGATCAGGGTCACGGATGTCCCATCCCTCGTGAACCAGCGCCGCCATAACAAGACGGCCGCGAACGCGATGAAGATGCTCATGACGACGTCCGCGAGATAGTGGGCGCCGACCACGATGCGGCTCATGGCGATGACCGTCGCGATCGTCAGGAACAACGGCCGCAGCGGCGGGAACAGGAACGCGAGCGAAAGCATCGCGGTCCAGATCGACTGGGTATGACCCGACGGGAAGCTGCTGTCGGCGATGGTCACGCCGCCGAAGGGTAGAAAGTCGTTGGTGCCGCCGTCGAACAGGAACTTCGGCCGCTGGCGCCCGAACGCGAATTTCATCGCGTTGATGAAGATGCCCGAGCTTGCCATCGCGGCGATCATGAACAGCCATGCGCGGATCTCCTGGCGCTTGCGCGCGGGATTCGGCAGCTTTGCCTTGGCGCCGTGCCGAGCGGCCGCGACGGCGATGCCGATCAGGCACAGCGAATACCAGATGACGCCGTTCGCGAAGTCGGTGATGGCGGCGAAGAAGCCGACCCAGGCGGTTCCCCGGTGGGCATGGAAGAACTGCGCGATCGGAATGTCGATCCACTGGATCAGCGCCGCGGCGGTGATGGCGGTCGCGACACCCCACAGCGCGAGCGCGCGGTGTAACGGATCGGATATCATGGCTGGGCCTCCGGAGCGGTGATGGTGACCACGCTCAAGGCCACAGGATCGCCGCGCGAATAATTGTAACCTTCGATATCGGCGAGCTTGCGCATCGCGCCGCCCGTTCCTGCGACGGAACGCATGACGGCCTCGAGATGTTCGGCTTCGATCACGCCGATCGAACCCGGGTGCGAGAGCAGATAGTCCGTCACGCTCGCGGTGCTGGTCAGGATCGTGTCGGTGCCGAGCAGGAAGACGGCGGAGGGCTCGCTGTAACCGGCGATGGCGACGGGGCCTGGTGACATCGTGCGATGCGGCGCGATGGCGGCCGCGAGGTGCGTGCTGACGGCGAGCTCGTTCAAGCGTGGAATGACGCCGCCTGAAAGCACCGTCGCGAAGACCGTCGCGGCGACGCCCGCCGCGGCGAGGGGTCTCGTGCCTGTCCACGGGACGGCGGCGAGACTTGCGCCGGCGGCGAGGATGAGGGCGGCCATCGCCGCCATCGCGAGGTCGCCGCCGTATTCCCGGCTCGCGAAAACGATCCCTCCGCCCAAGGCCAGCGTGACGAGCGCCCACACCGCGCGGTAGACCCGGCCCGATGGCGTGCGCATCAGGCCCTGCAACGCCGCGCCGCGCAGCGCGACGGCGGTCAGCAGCGCGAGCGCCGGAAACGTCGGCAGCGTGTAGTGCGGCAGCTTGGTCGGCACCAGTTCGAACATGACCCAGGCGCCGATCAGCCAGGCGAGGCAAAAGCGGATGAGGGGCTCGGCGCGGCGGCGCCAGCCGAGAAGCACGGCGAAGGGCGCCAGCAGCGACCACGGCCAGAAGGTGATCAAACCGGCGAGCGTGTGCGTGCCGGGAAACGCCCCGTGACTTTCCTGTCCGCCGATCAGTTTGGGGATCAGGTCGCCGCGCACCGCTTCGACGATGAAGTTGTTTCCGCCTTCACCTCCCCCGCCGCCGCCGCCGCTCGACGACGCCAGCAGCCACGGCAAGGTGAGCGCGAGCAGGAGGGGAATCCCGATCCAGGGGCGCGTCTGCTTCAGCCAGACCATTCCGCGGTCCGCGACGCCGAGCGCGGCGACGCTCAGCAGCGCGACGACGAGGGACACCGGGCCTTTGACGAGGGTGCCGACGGCGAGGCCGATCCAGAAGGCGAGGCTGAGCGGGAGGCGCGCGCCTTCGCGGCGCACGTACATCACCGCCAGCGCGCCCATGGCCACGGTGGTCGCGGCGAGAAGCGTGGCGTCCGTCTTGGCGATATGCGCTTCGATCACCACCATGAAGCTGGTGGCGAGGACACCCGCGGCGATGAAACCTGTAGACGGGTCGCTCACGCGCCGCGCGAACGCGAAGCAGGCCATGACGGCGAGCCAGGCCCCCAAAACAGAAGGAAGGCGGTACGGCCAATATGTCGAAAGATCCCGGCCCGCGATCTTCACCGCGGCGGTTTGCAGCCAGTGGATGCCGGCCGGTTTCTTGTTGCGGGGCTCATCCTGGAAGTGGATGTGGACGTAGTCGCCGCTTTCGATCATCTGCTTGGTGGCCTGCATGAACCGCGCTTCGTCGCGGTCCGTCGGCGGAATCGACACGAGGCCGGGCAGGTAAAGCAGCGCGCACAGGAACGTCAGGATCGCGTAAGGGCGAAAGGTCCCTGACGCGAGTTTGTCGACGAAAGACGGCGTCCGAAGGTCCGCGGGCCGGGAAGAGAAGTGGGAGGCGGACACGGGAGGGCGGTGAGGCTAACGGGTGGGGACGGGTTCGGGTCCACTATAGTCGTAAAAGCCCTTGCCCGTCTTGCGGCCGAGCCAGCCCGCTTCGACATACTTCGCCAGCAGCGGACAGGGGCGGTATTTGGTGTCCGCCAGGCCGTCATGCAGCACCGACATGATGGCGAGGCAGGTATCGAGGCCGATGAAATCGGCGAGTTCCAGCGGGCCCATCGGGTGGTTTGCGCCGAGCTTCATGGCGCTGTCGATGGCCTTCACGGTGCCGACGCCTTCATACAGCGTGTAGATCGCTTCGTTGATCATGGGGATCAGGACGCGATTGACGATGAAGGCCGGAAAATCCTCCGACGAAACGGCGTGCTTGCCGAGCTTCTCGGTGAACACGCGCACGGCGGCGAAAGTGGATTCCTCGGTCGCGATGCCGCGAATGAGTTCCACCAGTTTCATCACCGGCACCGGATTCATGAAGTGCAGGCCCATGAAGCGGTCCGGGCGGTCGGTGACGGCCGCCAGGCGGGTGATGGAGATCGACGACGTGTTCGAGCAGAGAATCGCGTCCTTCTTCATGGACGGACACAGGTCGCGGAATATCTTCTTCTTGATCTCTTCGTTCTCGGTCGCCGCTTCGATCACGAGATCGCGTTCGCCGAGCGCGGCGAGTTCGCCGGTCGTGTTGATGCGCGCCAAGGCCGCCGTGCGGTCGGCTTCGCTGACGAAGCCCTTGTTCACCTGGCGGGCGATGTTCTTCTCGATGTTCGCGATGCACTTCTGCAACTGCTCGGGATTGACGTCCGAGAGCAGGACGTCGAATCCGGCCAGCGCGCACACATGCGCGATACCCGCGCCCATCTGCCCCGCGCCGATGATGCCGATCTTGGCGATGGTGATGGGGGTCTTCGCGGCAGCTTCGTTCATCATGTCCGTCCCGCGGCCTGACTCTGAAAAAGGACGCCTAACTTCAAGAGATATGCGTGGCTCAAAGCGACTTGGTCAGTTCCGGGACGATCTGGAACAGATCGCCCACGAGACCATAATCGGCGACCTGGAAGATCGGCGCTTCCGGATCCTTGTTGATCGCGACGATCACCTTGGAGTCCTTCATGCCGGCCAGGTGCTGGATCGCGCCCGAAATACCCACGGCGATATACAGTTCCGGCGCGACGATCTTGCCGGTCTGGCCGACCTCGGCACGAAACCCGCGTCGACGGCGGCGCGCGAGGCGCCGACGCCCGCGCCCAGCTTGTCGGCCAGCGCTTCGATGATCTTGAAGTTCTCGCCCGAACCCATGCCGCGGCCGCCGGAGACGACGATGCGCGCGCTGGTCAGTTCGGGGCGCTCGGACTTCGACAGCGCCTGGCTGACGAAGCTCGACACGCCCGGATCGGCGGCGGGAGAGACGTTCTCGACGGCGGCGGAACCGCCGTCGGTCTTGGCTTTGTCGAAGGTCGAGCCGCGCACCGTGACGACCTTCTTCGCGTCTTTCGACTGCACCGTGGCAAGGGCGTTGCCGGCGTAGATCGGGCGGACGAACGTATCGGGCGAGACGACGGCCGAGATGTCCGAGATCTGCGCGACGTCCAGCAGCGCTGCGACGCGCGGCATGACGTTCTTGCCCGCGCTGGTGGCCGGCGCGACGAGATGGCTGTACGGACCGGCGAGGCCGACGATCAGCGCGGCCAGCGGTTCGGCCAACGCATGGGCATATGGCGCGGCGTCGGCGACGAGCACTTTCGCGACGCCCGGGATCTTCGCGGCGGCTTGGGCGACCGCGCCGCAGCCCTGACCGGCGACGAGGATGTGAATGTCGCCGCCCATCTGTCCGGCCGCGGTCACGGCGCTGAGGGTGGACGCCTTCAGGCTGGCGTTATCGTGGTCCGCAAGGACGAGGGAGGTCATCCGATCACCTTCGCTTCATTCTTGAGTTTATCGACAAGGGCCGCGACGTCGGCGACTTTCACGCCGCCCTGGCGTTTCGCGGGCTCTTCGACTTTCAGGGTCGTGAGACGCGGGGCGACATCGACGCCGAGCGCATCGGGCGCCAGGGTGTCGATGGTCTTCTTCTTCGCCTTCATGATGTTCGGCAGCGACGCGTAGCGCGGCTCATTGAGGCGCAGGTCCGTGGTGACCACCGCCGGAAGCTTCAGATTGATGGTTTCAAGTCCGCCGTCGACTTCGCGCGTCACGGCGACGCCTTCACCTTCGAGAGCGACCTTCGAGGCGAACGTGCCTTGCGGCCAGCCGAGCAGGGCCGCCAGCATCTGGCCCACCTGGTTGGAATCGTCGTCGATGGCCTGCTTGCCGAGCACGATGAGGTTCGGGCTTTCCTTGTCGACGACCGCCTTCAGCACCTTCGCGACCGCCAGCGGCTGAACGTCCGCGTCGGTCTGCACCAGGATGCCGCGGTCGCCGCCCATCGCCAGCGCGGTGCGGATGGTTTCCTGCGCCGCCTGGGGACCGATGGAGACGATCACGATTTCCGTCGCCTTGCCCGCTTCCTTGAGTCGCACGGCTTCTTCGACCGCGATCTCATCGAAAGGGTTCATCGACATTTTGACGTTGGCCAGTTCGACCCCAGTCTTATCCGCTTTGACACGGACTTTGACGTTGAAGTCGACCACGCGTTTGATTGCGACGAGTATCTTCATTGTGTCCGAACCTGTTCCCCCGAAAACCGCGAATGTGGTGGACGGCATTGACGCCCAGCGCGTGTCCGGCCTCGGGCCGGTTTACATGTTTTTTCAGTTTGGAAAGGGCAACACAACTAGTTCGTCGTATCTGGGGTGTCAAACGAAATAATGCTGCGTTGCAGCATCGACAAACGCACGTCTGCCCCGCGTTTTTACAGCCGGTTCGCGCCCGGGACCCACAGGACATCGCCCGCGCTTCCCGCGTTGATATGACGCGACAGCACGAACAGGTGATCCGAAAGCCGGTTGGCGTAAGTCAGGGCCAGGGGATTGATCGTTTCATGCTCCATCAATGCCGTGATGTCGCGCTCCGCCCGCCGCACGATGGTCCGCGCGACGTGAAGCGCCGCCGCCGCGGGCGCGCCGCCCGGAAGGACGAAAGACGTCAGCGGCGCAAGTTTGCCGTTCATCGCGTCGATCTCCCGCTCCAGGCGGTCCACCTGGGTCTGCACGATCCGCAGCGCCTTGCCGGGGGCGTCGTTCTCCGCCTGTGGGGTGCACAGGTCGGCGCCCAGGTCGAACAGGTCGTTTTGGATGCGTGACAGCATCGCGTCCACATCGCCGTCCTTCGTATGAAGGCGTGCGACGCCGATGGCCGCGTTCGCTTCGTCGACCGCGCCGTATGTCGCCACGCGCGCGTCGTGTTTCTTGACCCTCGTGCCGTCGCCCAGCGACGTTTCGCCCTTGTCGCCGCCGCGCGTGTAGATTTTTGTCAGTTTGACCATGGTTCCCCGGGGTGCTGGGCAATGTTACGCTCAGGGCGCTGGGCAATGCAAAAGGCTTCCTTGGTGACGCGCGTCACACCAACTCTTTCGGTCTATCTGGGCTGGCACTTCATTCTCGCCTTCCTTGGACTGCTCGCGGTGATTTCCGGGCTGATTCTTCTGTTCGATACCATCGAGCTGATGCGCCGCGCCGTGGGCGACGAGAATCTTGCGTTCGGCACCGTGCTCGGCATGGCGCTCCTGAAGATGCCGCATACGGTGCAGGCCGTGCTGCCCTTCACGGTGATGATCGCGATGATGTTCGCGCTGTTCCGCCTTTCGCGCAGTCATGAGCTGGTCGTCATGCGTTCGGCCGGGGTATCGGTCTGGCAGTTCCTCGCCCCGGCCCTGATCCTCGCGGGCCTGCTTGGCGTCATCAACCTCGCCGCGGTCGATCCCTTGGCCGCGACGATGTACGAAAGCTATCAGCGCATGGACCAGACGCTCCTGCGCAAGAACGCCGCCAGCCTCAATATCGGCAAGGCCGGTCTCTGGCTCCGCGAGGAACGCGACAATCGCGGCATCGTGGTTCACGCCGCCGCCGTGCGCCAGGACGGCGGCGCGCTTCAGCTCAGCGATGTCTCGATCTTCCGCACCGACGCATCGGAAAAGCTCGAAGGACGTTACAACGCCGCGGACGGGCAGCTCGCCGGCGGGCGGTTCCGTTTGCAGAACGTCTGGGACATGGTGCCCGGCCGTCCGCCGGTCTTCCGCGACACGCTCGATTTGCCGACGGCGATCACCTTCCAGCAGGTCGAGAACAGCTTCGCGCCGCCCGAGACCCTGTCATTCTGGGAGCTGCCGGCCTTCATCAAATTCTCGCGGGCCTCGGGATTCTCGGCGCTCCCGCACCGTCTTTACTGGCATTCCTTGCTGGCCACGCCGTTCCTGCTGTGCGCCATGGTGCTCGTGGCCTCGGTCTTCTTCCTGACTTCCAACGCGCGTCTTGCCGGATGGACCGCGCGCGGGATCGCGGGCGTATCGACGGGATTCCTGTTTTACTTCTTCAGCCGCTTCACCTACGCGCTGGGCCTCTCGGCGACCTTGCCGCTCGCGTTGGCCGCGTGGGCGCCGACCGCCGTCGCCGGTTTGCTCGGTCTTGCCTACCTGTTTCACTGCGAGGACGGTTGACGATGAAAGACCTTCTCGCGCGCGAGAGGCGCGAACATCCCGTGCGCTGGGCGATGGCGGCGCTGTGTCTCCTGATGTTCGTTCCCGGCCTCGACATCGCGTTCAGCGGACTTTTTTACCAAAGCGGCGCCGGCTTTCATCTCGACCGCGCGCCGTTCTTCGTCTTTGTGCGCGAGGCGGCGCCGGCCATCATCATCGGCACGCTGATTTTCTGCCTGCTTCTGTGGATCGCGGGCCTGGTGTTCCGTCAGGCCTTTCTGGGGATCACGACCCCGCGGATGCTTTACCTCGTCGCGACCCTCGCGATTGGTCCGGGCCTTCTGGTTGAAACCATCCTCAAGTCGCATTGGGGCCGCGCGCGGCCCAACGACACCGTCTTTTTCGGCGGTCATGCCGCCTTCACGCCCCCCGGATGGGTCGCGCAGGAGTGCGCGCACAATTGCTCCTTCACGTCCGGCCACGCCGCGATCGGCTTCTGGCTGACCGCCTATGCTTTCCTGCTGCCAAAAGAGTGGCGGCTGACCGGCCTGCTCGCGGGCCTTGCCTGCGGCGCGACGATCGGCCTCGTGCGCGTGATCCAGGGCGCGCATTTCCTCAGCGATATCGTGTTCGCCGGCGCGTTCGTTCTCATGGTGAACGCAGGCCTTGCCCAAGTCATGCTCCGGCGCGGCGCGGCGAGACCCTCGTGAAAGACAAAGCATCCGGCATCCTCAAACGCATGACCGGGGTCGTCACGCCGGGGCGTGGGACATCGCCGCCCGTCGCTTGGCAGCCGGACGGCGGGCGTTATCCGCGTCTGCTGTCGTTCGATCCCCGACCGCTCGCCGGGCGGTCCGGTCTTTATCTCCTGTGGCATCTGGGTGTGCGCCCCCAGTGGCTGAGGGCCGGATTCGCAAAAGACCTCGGCGCGGCGGCGGCGCATTTATCCAAGACGCCGGAGATCGCCGCTTTCATCCCTCACGACGGACCTTTTTTGACTTGGGCTTTTTGCGCGGCGGACGCCGCTCCAGGGCTTGTGAACTTCCTCGGGAGCCGATTGAATCCCGTCCTCCAGGATCTTGTGCTTGTATGCGACATGATCGTTGATCCCGCGGCGACGCCGGTGGCCTGCGCGCTGCCTTCTGGAACTAAAGATATCCAGCCGCATTGAATATCCATGCTGATCGCCTCCAACGCGCCGCTATCCCTCAGCCGGGCGAATACGCGAGCCGGTCAGCCTCCCGTCCATATTGCCGCCGTCGCCGCCGCCTATCCGCCGTATTGCTTCACGCAAAATGAAGCTCTGGCGGCAGCGGGCCGGATCTTTGGCCACGCGCCTGAACTCATGGAGCGTATGGCGTCGGCCTACGGCAACGCGGGCGTCCGGACCCGTTCCTCCTGCGTTCCGCTGGAATGGTACGGCGCGCCCCACGGCTGGCCGGAGCGGGCGCGCCTCTACGAGGAAAACGCGCTCGCGCTTCTGACCGAGGCGGGCCGGAAGGCCCTCGCCGCCGCCGGTGTTCAGGCGAAGGATGTGGCGGCCACGGTGACGGTGTCTTCCACCGGCATTGCCACCCCGAGCCTCGACTCGCTTCTGCAGGGCCCGCTCGGACTTCCGCCGTCGACCCAGCGCTTGCCGGTTTTCGGCCTCGGCTGCGCGGGCGGCGCCATCGGTCTCGCGCGCGCCGCCGCCATGGCGTGCGCTCTGCCGGGCCGGTGGATCCTCTTCCTCTGCGTCGAACTGTGCGGCCTCACGTTCCGGGCCGCGGACGACAGTAAGCAGAACATCATCGCGACGGCGATTTTCGGCGACGGCGCGGCGGCCGTTCTGCTGCGCGCCGACAGTCTGGGTGAGGACACCGTTTCGCGCGCGCGCGTTCATGCCTGGGGTGAACATACGTGGCCCGAGACGCGCGACATCATGGGCTGGCGTGTCGAGGATGACGGCCTGGGCGTGATTTTCTCGCGCAGCATTCCCCATCTCGTGCGCACCAAGCTCCGCCCCGTGACCGATGCGTTTCTGCGGGACTGCGGCCTCACCCAGGAAGAACTTGCCGGCATCATCGTTCATCCGGGCGGCGAGAAGGTGCTCGAGGCGCTCGAAGACGCTTATGGGCTCTCGTCGGGGGGCCTCGTTCATGCCCGCGCGGTTCTTGCCGAGCGCGGCAATATGTCCGCGGTCACGGTCCTCGCCGTGCTCGAACGTACGCTCGCGGCCGGCGAAAAGGGTCCGCATCTGATGACGGCGCTCGGCCCCGGCTTTTCAGCCGCCGCCTGTGTCCTGGATTTGGGCCCGCCATGACGGCGGAGTTCGCCGCGCCGGACTGGTTCGCCTACGCCGTCCTTCTCCTGGTGGCCGGTCAGCGCTTGGGCGAGTTGGCGGTCGCCCGGCGCAATACCGCCGCGCTCCTCGCGCGCGGCGCCGTCGAGATCGGCGCGGCGCATTATCCCTTCATCGTCGCGCTTCATGCGGTTTGGCTCATCGCGCTCGTGGGATGGGTCACGCTCACGGCTCCGGCGGTCAATCTTCCGCTGCTCGCGGTCTTCGTATGTCTTCAGGCGGCGCGCCTCTGGGTGTTGTGGTCGCTTGGCCCGTTCTGGACCACGCGCATCATCACCCTACCGGGCGCGCCCCTTGTACGGCGCGGCCCCTACCGCCTTGTCCGTCATCCGAATTATCTGGTGGTGATCCTGGAGATCGCCGTGCTGCCGCTGGTGTTCGGCGCTTGGATGCTGGCGGCGATCTTCTCGGCGCTCAACGCGGGGGTCCTCTATGTGCGTATTCGGGCCGAGGATCAGGCGCTCGCGGCCCGCCGCTGAGACCTACTCCGCGTCACCTTCGAGCGCCTTGCGGGCGATCGCGTAGGCGAAGCCGGCGCGGCCCAACGCGGCAAGCTCCTTCTTTTGTTTCTTCGTGCGTTCCTCTTTGTCGGCCGGCATTTTTCCATAGGCGCCGAAACGCCGCCGCTTGGCGTAGGCGAGGGCCGCATCGAGGCTCGCATCCTGCCCGTCATCGGTTTCGGCCGTCTCTTTCAGGACCTTTTCGATCATCGCCCGCGGGACGCCCTTCGCCGCAAGAAGTACGCGGATGCGACCCGGACCCCGGCCCAGCCGCCGCAATGACGCCGCGCGGTCGGCGGCGTAGCGGGCATCGTTGACCAGGTCCAAGCGCACCAGTCGCTCGACAACCTGATCGATCCAGCCGTTCATTTCAGCGGCGTCGCCGCCGTGCGTCCGGCGCGCGCGTTGGGCGCGGCGGCCAAGCACCCGGCGCAGATGGGCCGAGGTGGTGGCGAACCGCTCGATGTAGAAGCGCGCGATATTCTCCAGCCGCCGCTGCGTCATTTTGCGCGGCGCAGCCTTGCGTACGGGGCGTTGTGGTTCCGTCATGGCCGGGGCATCATGGCGCTCAAGTCAAGAGGACTGCAATGCGCGATCAGACGGCACAGAACCCCACCGCCTTCACGGCGCCCCACCCAAGGACCATGGGATCGGTCAACTGGCGCGGCATGTGGGAACTGTACCTGAAGGAAGTCCGGCGTTTCTGGAAGGTGGTGTTCCAGACCGTCGCCGCGCCGGTGATCACCAGCCTCATGTTCCTCCTGGTCATGGTCTTCGCTTTCGGCCGCGGCGGCACGGTGCACGGCTTTCCCTTCGGCGATTTTCTGGTGCCCGGTCTCGTGATCATGACCATGATCCAGAACGCCTTCGCCAACACCTCGTCGTCGATCCTCGTCTCCAAGGTCCAGGGCAATATCGTCGACGTGCTGATGCCGCCGCTCAGCGCGCTGGAGCTGACCGTGGCCTGGACCCTCGGCGGCGTGACGCGCGGCCTTGCCGTGGGTGTGGTCTGTGCCGGCGTGATGGCGTTCTTCGCCGATATCCACGTTTACAGCTTTGGGCTCATTCTGTTTCACGCCGTGGCCGGTTGCCTGCTCATGTCGCTGCTCGGCATCGTCGCGGCGGTATGGGCCGAAAAGTTCGATCACATGGCGCTGGTGACCAACTTTGTCGTCACGCCCCTGACATTTCTGTCCGGCACGTTCTACACCATCGACCGGCTGCCGCCGTGGGCGCAGTTCATCGCCCGCTACAATCCTTTTTTCTACAACATCGACGGCTTCCGCTACGGCTTCCTCGGCCAGCCCGCGAGCGATCATGTTCCCGGCGTGATCATTCTGACGGTGCTCGGCGTGATCGCGACGTTCTGCACCTACGCCGTCATTCGCAGCGGCTACAAGCTGAAAGCCTGAGCGTCCGCGGGCGGGGCAATCGTTGACAAACCCCGCGTTAAGCGTATGAAGGAAGGGCGGGCGGTCCGAGGGCCGCCCCAATTTTTTCCCGTCTTGTTTTCGTGGCCGGTTTTCCGGCCGGGCTTCGCCGGTGAAAGGGCGACTCATGGCTATTTCCGCTGTGATGCCGGTATTTGCGAGAACCGACATCGTGTTCGACCGCGGTGAAGGCGCGTGGCTGGTCGCGTCCGACGGTCGCCGGTTCCTTGACTTCGCCGCCGGCGTGGCCGTGAACAGCCTGGGCCATGTGCATCCTCATCTTGTCGCCAGGCTCAAAGCGCAGGCGGACAAGCTGTGGCACTGCTCGAACCTCTATCGTGTCGCGGGCCAGGAGAAAGTGGCCGGCCGTTTGGTGGCCAATTCCTTTGCCGAGACCGTCTTCTTCTGCAACTCCGGCGCCGAGGCCATGGAATGCGCCCTTAAAGTGGCGCGCCGCTATCACCAGGCGCAAGGCGCGAAGGACAAACATCGCGTGATCACCGCGCGCGGCGCTTTCCACGGCCGTACGCTGGCGACGATTTCGGCCGGCGGACAGGAAAAACACCTCGAGGGCTTTGCTCCGAAGATGGAAGGCTTCGACCAGGTCGCTTTAGGTAATCTCAATGAAGCGCGCGCGGCCGTGACGCCGCAAACGGCCGCCGTGGTGGTCGAGCCGGTGCAGGGCGAGGGCGGCATCCTGCCGTGCGACCCCGAATATCTGCGCGGGTTGCGCGCGATGGCGGACGAGTTCGGTCTTTTGCTGATTTTCGACGAAGTGCAGACCGGCATGGGTCGTACGGGCAAGCTCTTTGCCTATGAGTGGTCCGGAGTGGCCCCCGATGTCATGGCGCTCGCCAAGGGTCTCGGCGGCGGCTTCCCCGTCGGCGCCTGCCTTGCGACCGAGCGCGCCGCGCGGTTCATGACGCCCGGTTCTCACGGCTCCACGTTCGGCGGTAACCCGCTGGCGATGGCGGCGGCCGACGCGGTGCTCGACGTGATGCTCGCCCCGGGCTTCCTCGACGGCGTGAACGCGGCGGCGGCAAAGCTGTGGGCGGGCGTGCAGGCGGTCGCGGCGAAATATCCCAAGGTGTTCGCCGAGGTTCGCGGCAAGGGGCTGATGATCGGCCTCAAGTGCGTGGGAGCGAACGGCGAGATGGTCGCGCGCCTCATGGCGAACGGCCTTTTGACGGTGGCCGCGGGCGACAACGTCGTGCGCCTGGTGCCGCCGCTCATCGTCGGCGACGCCGAAATCGAGGCCGCCGTCGCGATCATCGAAAAATCCGCCGCGGAGAGCGCGGCGGCCTAGGACCAGCGTTACGGCCCGGAGGGCCCATATGTCGACTTCGCTGAAGCATTTCCTCGATCTGCATCTCCTCGACGCCGGGACCCTGCGCTCGATCTTGACCAGCGCCGCCCGGCTCAAGGCCGCGCAGGCAAAGCTGGGCGTCTCCGGTCAGCCGCTGGTGGGCAAGACGCTCGCCATGCTGTTCGAGAAACCTTCCACCCGGACCCGCGTTTCCTTCCAGGTCGGAATGCAGCAACTGGGCGGCCAAGTGATCGTCATGTCACCGGAAAGCATGCAGCTCGGCCGCGGCGAGACCATCGCCGACACCGCGCGCGTTCTGTCGCGTTATGTCGATGCCATCATGCTGCGGACCTCGGGCCCGGAGAAACTGCTGGAACTCGCCCGGCATGCGACTGTGCCTGTCATCAACGGGCTCACCGATGCGTCGCACCCGTGCCAGATCATGGCCGACGTCATGACCTATGAAGAGCGCAAGGGACCGATCAAGGACGCGGTGGTCATGTGGTCCGGCGACGGCAACAATGTCGCGACCAGCTGGATCCACGCCGCGAGCCTGTTCGACTTTGAACTCCGGCTCGCATGTCCGGCGGAACTGCCGCCTTCGGCGGACGCTCTCGCATGGGCGAAAGCGCGCGGCGCGCGCGTGAGCGTGGGCACGGATCCGCTCGCCGCGGTGCGCGGCGCCGACTGTGTCGTGACCGACACCTGGGTCTCCATGGGCGATAAAGCGGGAGATCGCCACGCCATGCTCGCGCCGTTCCAGGTGAACGAACGCCTGATGGGCGCGGCGAAGCCCGACGCGATTTTCATGCACTGCCTGCCCGCGCACCGCGGCGAGGAAGTGACCGGGGGCGTACTTGAAAGCGCCCAATCGGTGGTTTGGGATGAAGCCGAAAACCGGCTTCACGCACAAAAAGGCGTATTGTTGTGGTGTCTCACGTAACGGCGGCGGGCGCTTCCATGTCGGAGGTCATGCCCGCCGAAGATGTCTGCCAGCCGTTCATCATCGGCAACGGCGCTTTCCGGGGTCGGCTTGTACGTCTCACGGGGGCGGTGTCGGAAATCATCAATCGCCACAATGATCCGCCGGAGGTTTCGGCTCTGCTCGCCGAAGCGATCGTGTCTGCGGTCGCGCTCGCCGGCGGCCTCAAGTACGACGGTGTCTTCACCTTGCAGGTCCAGGGTAAGGGACCGGTGCATACCCTCGTCACCGATATCACCAGCGCGGGCGATATCCGGGCCTGCGCGAAGTATGACGCCGATGAACTCGCCGCCGATCTTGCCAAGCCGCGCGCCCCTGGATTTGCACCGCAGCTGATGGGCTCGTCGGGTCACCTGGTGTTTACGGTGGATCAGGGCCCGGATACCGAGCGCTATCAGGGCGTCGTGGAGCTTTCAGGCGAAAGCCTCGCGGAATCCGTCCACAACTATTTCCGCCAGTCGGAACAGATCGAGTCCGCGCTCAAGATCGCCGTGGGCGTGCCGCGTGACGGCGGCCCCTGGACGGCGGGCGCGGTGCTCATCCAACGCATGCCCGAGGACGGCGGGCGGCCGGTCGACAAGGAGGAAGCCGAAGACGCCTGGCGGACGGCGGTGATCCTGCTCGGCAGCCTGAAGGATTCGGAACTGCTGGATCTTCATCTTTCGCCGGCCCAAATCTTAACGCGGCTGTACGCCACGGTCGGGATCGGCCTCCTGGAGCGCAAGCCGGTCCGCGCCAAGTGCCGTTGCTCGCGCGCGCGGAGTGAACGTATTCTTGCCTCATTTCCGGTGGAAGAAGTCAAATCCTACGCGCAGAACGGTGTGGTGCATATGACTTGTGAATTCTGCGGTACCGACTATGCGTTTTCGGAAAGCGAGCTCACGCGGCTCGCCGAGCGTAATCGTCCTCAAACTCCCGAGGTGAAGTGATGAAACGCCTTTCTGTTCCGGTTCTGGCCCTCGCGGTCCTCGTTTTCGCCGCGCCGCTCCCCGCGTCGGCGCAGGACACCATCAACATTTTCCAAAGCGCGACGCCCATCGCCATCGACGCCAACACCATGGCCGTCGAAGTGCAGAAGCGTCCGCCGGCCGAGTATCCGCACGTCGGGCATCGCGCGCCGGTGCCGCTGGAGCAGGCGCTCGACATGTGGGCGAAAAGCCGCTTCGCGCTGACGGGCGCCGGCGAGAACACGCTGCGCGTCACCGTGCGCGACGCCGACATCGTTGAAAAACTCCTGCCCGTGAAGAAGGGCATCGCCGGATGGTTCCGCAAGGATCAGTCGGCGGAATACGCGCTCAATATCGATATCGCGGTCGTGCTGATCGACGCCAACGGCCGTCAGCAGGGCACGGCCTCGGCCACCACCAGTAATTCGACGACCGTGCCGGAAGGCACGACCGACGCCGAGAAGCAGGCGGTGTGGGCCGAGATGATGAAAAAGGCGTTCGACAACCTGGATCGGGAATTACTGCCGCGCGTGCAGCAGACGGTCGCGCGCGGCGCGGGCTGACGCCTTAGCTGCGTCCGACGATCGCCAGGAACTCGCGCCGCGTCGACGGGTCGTCGCGGAAAGCGCCCAGCATCGTTGACGTGACCATCGCCACGCCCTGCTTGTTCACGCCGCGGCTGGTCATGCACTGGTGTTCGGCTTCGACGATCACGGCAACGCCGCGCGGCTTCAGCACGTCGTTGATCGCGTTGGCGATCTGGGCGGTCATCTTCTCCTGGATCTGCAGGCGCCGGGCGTAGGCTTCCACCACGCGCGCGAGCTTCGAGATACCGACCACGCGCTTGTCGGGAAGATAAGCCACGTAAGCCTTGCCGGTGATCGGCACCATGTGGTGCTCACAGTGGCTGTGGAATTCGATATCCTTCAGCACGACCATCTCGTCGTAGCCTTCGGTTTCCTCGAAGGTCCGGCGCAGAATCTCTTCCGGGTCCCGCTGGTAGCCCTCGTAGAACTCCTCGTAGGACTTCACGACGCGCTTGGGGGTGTCTTCCAGGCCTTCCCGGTCCGGATCGTCGCCGGCCCAGCGGATGAGGGTGCGCACGGCCGCTTCGGCCTCGGCGCGCGAAGGCCGCTCGGTCTTGCCGCTCGGGGCGGCGTCCTCGCTCGCGCTCGATTTGCGAATGTTCGTCATGGCTGCATCCTTTGCCGCAGCGCCCGCGGCGATGGCAAATAACCTAATTTATCGCGGCGGTGTCGTAAGGGCTGTCGAGCGAAAAGGCGGGGATCTCGATATCGAAACGCTCGCCGCTCGCGGTCGACATCTGGTAGGTGCCGGCCATGATGCCCGAAGGCGTCTCGAGCGGGCATCCGCTGGTGTATTCAAAGGTCTCGCCCGGCTTCAGGACAGGCTGTTCCCCGACAACCCCGGCGCCGCGCACTTCCTGCAGACGGCCGTGTTTGTCCGTGATCTTCCAGTGGCGGTTGAGAAGTTGAACCGTGTCGTGCCCGCCATTTTTGATGTTCACCCGGTACGCCCACACAAAGTGATCGTCCTCGGGCGAGGATTGCTCCTCAAGATAGAACGGCCGCACGGAAACGGAGATGTCGCGGGTTACTTTTTCGTACATGGGCAAATGACTACGTTATGACGACCGACTATAACGCCCCGCAACCGAGCTTGCCAAATGGCCGGCGGTTCGTCGGATGATACGCATTTTCTGGCCATGAAAAGCCCGCGTCCCACACGATGTTGAGGCTCACGCGGCATGCTCATAACTTGTTAAGGGACCTTCGTGAAGGTTATATATCTGGTTGCAGAGGCCCTGAAGAGCACATGTCCAATTCGTTCGCCGACTACGTAAAGACCTTTTTCGAGACGCTGTCCGCGACCGCCGTGACCGACCGGCGCGGCGGCGCGCTTTCGGTCGATGCGGGCATCGCCGGCGTGCACGACATCATGCGCCGGATCGCGCGCGGTACGGGAAAGGTCATGTTCGTCGGCAACGGCGGTTCGGCCGGCATCGCGGGACATCTCGCGATCGATTTCGCCAAGAACGGCGGCGTGCGGGCCATCACCTTCAACGACGCCTCGTCGCTCACCTGTCTTGGAAACGACCTCGGCTACGATCAGGTCTTCGCCAAGCAGATCGAGATGCAGGCTTTCCCTGGCGACGTCCTGATCGCGATCTCGAGTTCGGGCAACTCAAGGAACATCGTGAACGCCGCGCTCGCCGCCGCGAAAGCCAAGTGCGACGTCATCACGCTCAGCGGCTTCACGGAAGGCAACGCGCTGCGCCGCCTCGGCGACATCAACTTTTTCGTCGCCTCCGGTGTCTACGGATTTGTCGAGACCGGGCATCAGGCGATTCTGCACGCCATCCTCGACACGGCCATGGGCTGGACCACGGCGACGAAAGCGATCCAGCCCAGCGGCGCGCTAACCTAACGCATGCCCTTGCCGCGGCGCGGCGCGAGCTGGTGGCCCGTCAGAAGACTGATGACGTGGGCGATGGTCGCGAAGATCGCCACCGTCAGGAAGATCATAATAATATTGTAGGGCAGCATGCGCGGCTTCAGCGGGTCGATCG
>JAYSFT010000053.1:0-899 GCA_041913245.1 Rhodospirillaceae bacterium
TCGTTGAGCATGCGCAAAACGTCGGGGAACTGCGCCAGCGTCTTGACGCTGGGATCCCACGGGAACGGCTCGACGGCGAACGCGATCCCGTCGCCGCGCAGGGCGGCGTTCATCGGGCGCGACGCCCACTGGGCGGCCGCTTCGACGTCATGCGGATAGGTCGCCGCCATGAGGATCGGCGCAAGCAGCTGGTCGGGATAAAGCGCGATCGGCGCCAGCAGCGCGTCCAGCTCGCGCGGTGAAACACGCTCGGCCTGCCGCGCGGCGGCCGGAGGATCGGAGTAATCCTGCGCCGCCGCGAAGGGGACATGCGCCGCCGTCGCAACGGTCAGCGCGCTTAAGATCGATAATGCCGTTGTGAAAACCCTGCCCATGGACGCGACTATGCCCCGCCACTACGGCGGAATTAAGACGGTTGCGGAGACTCCGCCGTTTTCACCATCTCCTTGATCTGCCGCCAGACGGCTTCGCCCGGCGCGCATAGAAGCCCGGTTTGCTCGCGAAGGGTCGGGTCGTAGCGCTCACCCGACACAAGGCGGCCATAGCCGCCCGCCTCTTCATGGATCAGCACGCCCGCCGCGTGATCCCAGGGTTTCAGCTTGCGGTAGGCCAGCACCTGCGTCCTGCCGTCGGCCAGGGACCAATAATCATGGGCCGCGCTGCCGAGGCGGATGTTGCGGGCGAATTTGCCGCGCAGGGCGCCGAGGTCCTTGTTGTGCAGAGCGGCGACCATGTTTCCAAGCGCCGTGCCCGCCGGCGGAATACGGACTTGCTCATGATCGAGCCCCGCGCCGAGCGCGATCGGCCCCGTCCGCCAAGTCCCCTTGCCCTTTTCCGCCCAGAGCGTGCGGCCTTCGAGCGGTTCATAAATCCAGCCCATCTTCGTCTCGCCGCCGTGC
>JAYSFT010000053.1:909-17350 GCA_041913245.1 Rhodospirillaceae bacterium
CCACGCCGTTGACGAAGTTGGCGGTGCCGTCGATGGGGTCGACGATCCAAACCGGGTCCGTGCCCTGGAGGAGATCGAACAGCGTGGGATCGGCGAAAGCGCCTTCCTCGCCGATGACGCGCGATCCCGCAAGCAGGGCGTTCAGCTTTGGGCCGAGCAGGCGCTCGCTCTCCTCGTCGGCGATGGTGACCACATCGCCCGGATGGGTCTTTGACTTGACGTGATGCGCGGCCAGTTGGCGGAAGCGAGGAACGATGACCGCGTCGGCGACCTCGCGCATGGCGGCGATCACACCTTCGGCCAGGGCGCGCGTGTCACCCGGCCTCATTCGGAAACGCGGCCCGGCACGATGCCGCGCTTCTTCAATCGCGCGAGGTCCGCGTCGTCCAGCAAGACCTCGAACCGCGCTTCAAGCTCGCCGTCTGCGCGCGCCAAGACCTCGCCCCTGCGGTACAGCCAGGCGATGGTTTCGCCGTCTTCCAGCGGCACGGCAATCGAGAACGGCCGGCGTTTATGGGCAAGCTCACGCTCGACCTTCGCCAGCAAAGCGTCCGTTCCCACCCCGGAGAGGGCCGATATCGCGACTTGATTCGGCGTCCGGGCGACTTGCGCTTCGATGGCTTCCACGCCCACGTCATCCAAGAGGTCGATCTTGTTCAGGGCTTCGATGACCGGGCGCGCCGTTCCGCTGTCCCCGCCGTGCAGATCGATTCCGAGCTGCTTGAGCACGTCTTCCACGTCCCGGAGCTGAGCCTCGCTTTCGGGATGCGCGATATCGCGCACATGGACGATGACGTCGGCTTCCAGCACTTCTTCCAGGGTGGCGCGGAACGCCGCGACCAGTTCGTGCGGGAGATCGGACACGAAGCCGACGGTGTCGGACAGGATCACGGTGCGCCCGGAGGGTAACCGGAGCTGGCGCATGGTGGGGTCGAGGGTCGCGAACAACTGATCCATCGCCACGACCGAGGCGTCGGTCAGGGTGTTGAACAGCGTCGATTTGCCGGCGTTGGTGTAGCCGACCAGCGCGACGACGGGATAAGGCACACGCCGGCGAGCCTCGCGGTGAAGGCTGCGGGTGCGCGTGACGGTCTCAAGCTCTTTCTTGAGACGGGTGATGCGCTCGCCGATGAGGCGGCGGTCGATTTCAATCTGGGTTTCACCCGGTCCGCCGAGGAAGCCGAAACCGCCGCGCTGGCGTTCAAGGTGCGTCCAGCTGCGGACGAGGCGGCTTTTCTGATACGTCAGATGTGCGAGTTCGACCTGAAGCTGGCCCTCGCGGGTGCGCGCCCGTTCGCCGAAGATTTCCAGGATCAGCCCGGTGCGGTCGATGACCTTCGCGTTCCAGGCCTTCTCGAGATTGCGCTGCTGGCCCGGCGACAGGTGTCCGTCGACCACGACCAGTTCGGCGCCCATGTCCTTGATGCCGTCCGCGAGGCGCTTGACCGTGCCGTCACCGAGATAAGTGGCCGGATTGGGTTTCGCGACATTGACCACCTCGGCGTGGAGCACCTTCAGGCTGATGGCGGCGGCCAAACCGCGCGCTTCATCCAAGCGCGAACGCTCGCCGTAATCATCATCCTTGAGGCGCGTCTTCAGACGCGGATGGACGATGACGGTAGCGGTGGCAGTCTTACGAGTGTCGTACAAAAACTACTGTCGCGGACCGTGAGCCGGCGAAAGAGCTAATGCGCCCCTTCTCCTGAACCCGCCGCCTCCTCTTTTGGCTCGAACAACTGCACGGGCGCCGACGGCATGACCGTCGAGATCGCATGTTTGTAGACGAGCTGAGTGTGGCCGTCGCGGCGCAGCAGCATCGAGAAATTGTCGAACCAGGTCACAATTCCCTGAAGCTTCACGCCGTTCACCAGAAAGACGGTCACCGGGGTTTTGTTCTTGCGGATCGCGTTGAGAAAAACGTCCTGAACGTTCTGTGCCTTTTCGTTGGCCATTGGAGTCTGCACCCTGTCGCTATTTTGTTGTTATCGTTACGGTTCTCGACTCATGGGGCAGACCGGCTAGGAAACCACCCGCATCAATGGCGACACTAGAATTTTTCAAGGAAACCGGTCAACCGGGTCCGCTGGCTTTTATCTAGGCTAAATGCGCCCGGACCAGAGCCGCGAGGGCGGCACAATCCTTCACATATGCGTGGGCCGGCGCGGTTACAAGCGTTGCGGGCGGCGGCCCCACCATAATCGTCGTGCAGCCCGCGGCCCGGCCGCAAGCCACGTCGATGGGGGCGTCGCCCACGAACCAGACGTCGGCGCCGGCCGGGATATTGCCTGTGGATAACGCGAGGTGGACCGGCTCCGGGTCCGGTTTGTCGCGGCTGGCATCCTGGGCGCCGACGATATTTCCGAAGAATCGGGTCCAGCCCAGATGATCGGCCTCGGCCCGGAGATAGCGGCCGGTCTTGTTGCTGACCACGCCCAGGTACAGCCCGGCGTCCGTGACGGCGTTGAGAAGGTCTTCAGCGCCGGCGAGACAGGTCAGCATGTCGAGGTGAACGTCGCCGAAGGCCTTGTAGTAGATCTCCCGCGCCTCTTCCCAACGTTCACCGTAGATTTTCGGAAAGGTATCGCGCAGCGAACCGGCGACCCGGGCGCGGATCTCCTCCTCGCCCCAGGGCGCCAAACCCATGGCTTGAAGGGTGATGTTGGTGGCCCGGCCGATGCAGGGCCAGGTATCGACCAAGGTGTTATCCCAGTCGAACAGGATCGCCCGCGGCCGCGCGAGGGAAAGCTGACCCGCCTCAAACATTCCAGGCCGTCGCGGCGTCCAGAGAGTCGATGTAACGACGATAGCGCTGGCGCAGGTCCAGGGCGATCAACCCGCCAGCGCCGTTGCCCACGGGCTTGTCGTCGATCTGCGCGACCGGCATGACGAAGGTGGTCGTCCCGGTGAGGAAAACCTCTTTCGCGTTTTTGGCTTCGTCGAGGGTGAAGGGGCGCTCCTGCACCGTGTAGCCGGCCTGTTTGGCCAGGTCCTTCACCGTGGCGCGGGTCACGCCGCCGAGGATGGCGTTGGTCGTGGGGTGCGTGACGATGGTCTTGTCCGCCGTGATGATCCAGGCGTTCGAGGCGCTGGCTTCGGTCACGGTGCCGTCCCCGGTCACGAGGATGGCTTCATAGGCCTTCGACTCGCTGGCGCTCTGGCGCGCGAGCACGTTCGCGAGCAATCCCACGCTTTTGATGTCGCGGCGCTCCCAGCGGATGTCGCGGGCCGTGACGACCTTGGCCCCCTGCTCGGCCATGTCGTCGGACGAACCGGTGAAATGCTTCGCGGTCACCACGATGCTCGGCTTGATATCGCCGTTCGGGAACGGATGCGCGCGCGAGGCGACGCCGCGGTTCACCTGGATATAGACGATGCCGGTGTTGAGATGATTGCGCCGGATGACTTCCTTCATCACCACCGTCAGCGCTGCGGGGCTCATCGGTTCGCGCATCCTCAGTTCGCTCAAGGAACGTTTCAGGCGCACGATATGCGGGGCGTAGTCGACCGGAACGCCGTTCCAGACCAGGAACACCTCGTACACGCCGTCGGCGAACTGGTAACCGCGGTCTTCGATGTGGACCGAGGCGGATCTTTGCGGCAGGTACCTGCCGTTGACGTAAGCGATATGGGACATGGGACGGCTCTAGGACGCTGAGAACGGACGTTTCAAGGGAAGCGGGCGTACTGTGCCATCTCCCGGCTCGCTGTGCACCTCCCGCAACGGGGACGCCTGGTCGCGGCGGCGCGCATCGGTGCTGACGCCGAGGGACTTGAGTTTGCGGTGAAGCGCCGAGCGCTCCATGCCCACGAAGTCCGCGGTGCGCGAGATGTTGCCGCCGTAGCGGATCACCTGGGCCATCAGATACTCGCGCTCGAACATTTCGCGGGCTTCGCGCAGCGGCAGGGTCATGATCTCGTCCGAGCGCTGCAGTTTCAGCATCTGCGGCGTCTCGCTGTTGATTTCCGGCGGCAGCATATCGGCGCGGATCGCATCGCCCACGCCGCCCGGCGCCAGGATGAGAAGCCAGTTGATGGCGTTGCGCAGCTGACGGACGTTGCCCGGCCACGGATAGGCTTGCAGCGCCGTGATGGCGTCCTCGCCCAACTGACGGCGCGGCAGCCCTTCCGCCCCGGCGGCGCGGTCCATCAGATGGCGGGCGAGTTCCGGAATGTCCTCACGGCGGTCGGCGAGCGAGGGCACCTGCACAGGCACCACGCTCAGACGATAGAACAACTCCTCGCGGAACAAGCCCTTCTTGACCTCCGAACGCAGGTCGCGGTTCGTGGTGGCGATGACGCGCACATCGACCTCCACAGGTCCGTGCGCGTTGATGCGTTCGACCTTCTGGTCCTGGAGGATGCGGATGATGCTGCTCTGGCTGGCCAGCGGCATATCGCCGACTTCGTCCAGCAACAATGTCCCGCCGTCCGCGCGTTCGAGCAGGCCGGCCGAATCCTCGCCTTGCGCCTTCGTGCCGCCGAACAGCATTTCGGCCAGGCGATCGGGGTGCAGGGACGCGCAGTTCACGACCACGAAAGGCCCGTGGGCGCGCGGCGAATGCAGATGAATCTGGCGCGCGACGATTTCCTTGCCCGAACCCGCCGGGCCCGAGATCAGGACGCGCGAGCCGGTCGGGCCCACGCGTTCGATGGTGCGGCGCAGCGCGGCGATCGGCGGACAGGAGCCGATCAACTGCTCCGGCGCGCCGGCCCGCGTGCGCAGTTCGAGATTCTCGCGCCGCAGGCGCGCGGCTTCCAGGGCGCGGCCAAGCACCATCAGCAAGCGATCCGCCTGGAACGGCTTTTCAATGAAGTCGTAGGCGCCGTGCTTGATCGCTTCGACGGCGGTGGCGATGGTTCCGTGACCCGAGATCATCACCACCGGCACGTTCGGACGCATCGCCTTGATCGCGGCCAGCACCTGAAGCCCGTCCATCCGGCTGCCCTCCAGCCAGATGTCGAGAATGACCGCCGACGGCGCGCGCGTTTTGACCTGTTCAAGCGCCTGTTCGGCGGACCCGGCTTCGCGGATGGCGAAGCCTTCGTCCTGGAGGATGCCGCCGACCGCCATGCGGATGTCGGCTTCGTCGTCGACGATCAGGATATCGGGCGCGGTCGTCGCTGATGGATGAGTCATTACGTCTATTCTCCAGCAAGAGCGATGAAACCGTGGGCGCGATGCCCCCCGGTTTCAGGCTCGGTCTTGAGAGTGGCGGGGAAATGCAGCGTAACTTGGGCGCCGACGCCGTCGGCGGTGTCCTTGAGCGTGATCCGGCCGCCGTGCTCCTCGAGGATCTTGCGCACGATGGCGAGGCCAAGGCCCGTGCCCTTGGCGCGGGTCGTGACGTAGGGTTCGGTCAGGCGCGAACGCTCGGCTTCCGGCAGACCGACGCCGTTATCGGTGACCGTCACCACGACCTCGCCGGCGTCCTCGATCAACGCGACAATCACCCGGCCCTGGCCCGGCGCCAGGCCATTGGCGGCAACGCGCGCATCGATGGCTTCAACGGCGTTCTTCAAGACGTTTGTCAGCGCCTGGCCGACCTGGCGCGCGTCGCACTTGATCCAACGGTCGTCCGGCAGACGGTTGGCGAAGGCGATGCTCGGATAAGCGGTCCGTTGCAGCATCACGGCGTCGCGTACGACCTGGGTCAGATCGGCCGGGCGCAGCACCGCCGCCGGGAGCCGGGCGAAGGACGAGAACTCGTCGACCATCTGCCCAATGTCGCCGACATGGCGGATGATGGTGTCCGTGCATTGGGTGAAGAGATCCAGGTCGTCCTTGATCTTTCCCGCGTACTTGCGCTTGAGCCGTTCGGCCGAGAGCTGGATCGGCGTCAGCGGGTTCTTGATTTCGTGGGCGATGCGGCGCGCGACGTCGGCCCAGGCCGCCTTGCGCTGGGCGGCCTGCAAGGCCGTGATGTCGTCGAAGGTGGCGATATAACCGACGTCGGCGTCGTCGCCGTGTTCGACCGACAGGCGGACAAGGAAGGTCTTGGTGGATTTTCCGCGCGAGATTTCGACTTCACGCTGCACGACGCCCTGGGGCGCCTCGCGGAGTTCATCGAGCAGCCGGCCGAACTCCGGCACCGCTTCGCACAGTGGACGATTGATGGCGCCGGACAGGTCCGTGTCCAGGAGGTCGGACGCGGAGCGGTTCGGCAGCGTGATGTTGCCGGCTCGATCCAGACCGATGACCCCGGCGCTGACGCCCTCGAGCACGGTTTCCGTGAACCGTCGGCGCGCATCGAGCTGAGCATTGGTGTCCTGCAAGGCGGTCTGCTGCTCGGCCAGACGCTTGGTCATGCGGTTGAAGGCGCGGCTGAGATAGGCCACTTCGTCGTCCGTGGTGTTCTCGCTGACGCGCACCGACAGGTCGCCCCCGCGCACGCTTTCCGCCGCGTTGATCAGTTCGATGACCGGTTTCGCAAGGCGGGTGGCGAGCTGGAGGCCGAACCAGACCGACACCATCAACAGCAGAAGCGCGACCAGGCCGAAGAGCGCGGTGAAGCTGATCTGCAGACTTTCGCGCTCGCCTTCAAGGCGCACATATTCCGAAACCGCCTCTTCCGTGCGGTTGAGGCGCGCCAGCACCTGATTGTCCACGAAGCGGCCGACGGAGAGGTAAGTGGTCGGGTAGGTCTGGAGCTTCACCAGTGCGCGCACGCGTTCGGAATCCGGGCTGGTCACGACCGCGACTTGCCCGACATCCGCCTGCGCCATGGCTTCGAACGTCACGACTTCGCCGGAGAGCGCGAAGGTGTAGCCGCCCTTGGCGATCACCTGTCCGTCCGGCGTGAAGATGATGGCTTCGTCGAGGCCGCGAAACGTCGTTTGGGTGGAGAGGAAGTTGTCACGCAGTTGCGGATTGCCGCCGAGCGCCGCCCATTGGCGATTGACGTCGTTTGCGACGGCCAAGGCATCGGCGCGGATCGCCTGCTGGTGCTCGCGCAGATAGGCTTGGGCGATGGCGGCCGATTCCGTCACCGCCGTTTTCACACGGTCGCCGAACCATGTCTGCACGCCGAAGGTGAAAAAGATCGTGGCGAACATCGCGGTCAGGATCGTCGGGGTCATCGCGATCCCGGCGAACAGGGCGACGAGGCGGATATGCAGGCGCGAACCGGCGGTGCGGGTGCGATGCGCGTGCCAGAGGCGCACAAGACGCACGCCCACGAGGGTGGCAAGCCCGAGAACGATCAACAGATCGATGATGAGAAGAACCTGGGTGGCCGTTGCGTTCGGCCCCTTGTCTCCCCAGCCCCAGAGCGCGACGAAGGTTCCGATGCCGGCGATCACGGCCGCCGCCGTCAGAAGCACGGCCAGCACTTCGGCGGCGCGGCCGGGCACGAGCCGGTTGCGCACGCGCTCCGCCCCCCGCTGCACGATCGTGCGCGGAGCGTTGGAGACGTCGGCCGAGGAAACCTCCGTGCTCATGTGGGTCCGTTACTTGTTCAGGCCGCGAACCACGCCGATCTCAAGTTCACGTATCTTTTTACGCAAGGTATTGCGGTTGAGGCCGAGAACGTCCGCCGCCTTCACCTGATTGCCGCGCGTGGCCGCCAAGGTCAGCGTGATGAGCGGACGCTCAAGTTCGCGCAGCACGCGGTCATAGAGACCGCGCGGCGGCAACGCGCCCTTGTGGCCGTCAAAATACTCCCGCAGATGGCGTTCGATCGTGCCGGCCAACGTGGCGGCGGTCGTCTCCCCGGAGACTTCCGGCAGCGTGGCGCCGGCCAGTTCCACTTCCACGACATCGGCGCCGATGACGGGTTCGCCGTACAGCGCCACGAGGCGCTTCACGAGATTCTCGAGCTCGCGCACGTTGCCGGGCCAGCGATGGGTCTTGAGGCGCTCCAGCGCGGCGGGCGCAAGCGACTTGGGCGGCAAACCTTCCGCGGCGCTCTGCGCGAGGAAATGGCCGACCAGCTCGGGGATATCCTCGGCGCGCTGGCGCAGCGGCGGGATGCGGATCGGCACCACGTTCAGGCGGTAGAACAAGTCCTCGCGGAACATGCCCAGCTTGATGAGCTGGGTGAGGTCGCGGTGCGTGGCGGCGACGATGCGCACGTTCGCCTTGATCGGCGTGCGCCCGCCGACGGTCGTATAGCGGCCGTCCTGAAGCACGCGCAGCAGACGGGTCTGCGCCTCGGGCGGCATGTCGCCGATTTCATCGAGGAACAGCGTTCCGCCCTCGGCCTGTTCGAAGCGCCCTGTGGCGCGCGTCACGGCGCCGGTGAACGAGCCCTTCTCATGCCCGAACAGCTCGCTTTCGATCAGTTCGCGCGGGATGGCCGCCATGTTCACGGCGACGAACGGACCGCCGCGGCGGCGGCCGAATTCATGCAGCGCGCGCGCGACCAGTTCCTTGCCCGTCCCGGACTCCCCGGTGATCATCACCGTGAGATCTGTATTCATCAAACGCGCGACCGCGCGATAGATGTCCTGCATCGCCGGAGAGCGGCCGACGATGGGCAGGCGCTCGGCGGTATCGTTCGCGGGCGTATGCTCCTGCGGCTTCAGCGCCAGCGCGCGGTTCACCACGCTGACGAGTTCGCCGAGGTCGAACGGCTTCGGCAGGTACTCGAACGCGCCGCGCTCGGCCGCCTTCACCGCGGTCAGCAGCGTGTTCTGCGCGCTCATGACGATGATGCGCAGGTCGGGGCGCACCTTCTTGATGCGCGGAATCAGGTCGAGCCCGTTTTCATCCGGCATTACGACATCTGTGATAACGAGGTCGCCCTCGCCGTCGGACACCCAGCGCCAGAGAGTCTCCGCGTTTCCCGTGGTGCGCACGTCATAACCCGCGCGCCCCAAGGCCTGCGTCAGGACGGTGCGGATTCCATGATCGTCATCGGCTACGAGTACGGTCGCGGCGTTCATCCCGAAATTCCCTTAGTCCTTGGCGACCGGAAGCATGATCCGGAACACCGTGCGCGCACGTTCGCTTTCGAATTCCACGATGCCGCCGTGGTCGCTGATGATCTTCGCCACCAAGGCGAGCCCCAATCCGCTGCCTTTTGGTTTCGTTGTCACGAACGGATCGAACAGGTACGGGCGCAGGTCTTCCGGGATGCCGGACCCGTTGTCCTGCACCGTCACGACCAGCGGCAGATGGATGCGCTCGCGCGAGCTGTTCACCGAGATGCGCACGCCCGGGCGGTAGGCGGTCGACAGCACGACTTCGCCCCCTTCCCGGCCCGACACGGCTTCCGCGGCGTTCTTGATCAGGTTGAGGAACACCTGCACGAGCTGGTCCTGATTGCCGTCGACCGCCGGCAGCGACGGGTCATAGCGTTCGACGAACTTCACCGACTTCGCGAAACCGTTTTCGGCGAGGCGGCGGACGCGCTCCAGAACGACGTGGATGTTCACCGGACCGCGTTCGAGCGGCCTGTCGTCGGAGAAGACTTCCATGCGGTTGACCAGCGCGACGATGCGGTCGGCTTCATCACAGATGAGCTGGGTCAGCTTGCGGTCGTCCTCGCTCGCCCCTTGCCCCAAGAGCTGCGCGGCGCCGCGAATGCCCGACAGCGGGTTCTTCACTTCATGCGCAAGCATCGCGGCCATCGCCGTCATCGAACGGGCGGCGCTGCGGTGTTCAAGCTGCTGGCCGAGTTTGAGCGCGCGGGTCTGTTCCTGCAGCGAAACGACCAGCCACCCCGGATTGTCGATCATGAGCGCGACATGCACGGACATGGTACGGATACCGGTCTTGGGCGTATCGAGAATGACGCCGTGCGCGGACATCGGCGCCTCGGCGAGGCGCGCCTGTTCGACCAGCGCCAATAAGGGGCCGGTCGGCGGAACGATTTCGGCCAGGGGGCCGCCGATCAGGGTGGCGGCGCTGGCCTGGAACAACTGCTCCGCCGACATGTTGACGTAGCGGATGACGCTGAGTTCATCGATGACCAGCGTGGCCGCCGGAAGCGCGCCGAGGATGGCCTCGGCGTTGAAGGGAAGCGTATCGCGCTCGCCGTCACGGCGCAGAAAAGCGACGGGTTGCGACACTATGCGGCCTCCTGCACGGGCTCTTGCGCGACAAAGAGCGCGGCGATGAGGCGCTTCACCTTTTCCGGATCGGCTTCGGTGTTCACGGCGACACGGAAGGCATTGGCGTTCTTGAGGCCGGCGGCGGCCCAGGCGAGATGCTTGCGCGCGATGCGCACGCCCTTATCCGTCCCGTAGTGAGACAAGAGCGCGTCGTAATGCTCGAGCGCGATCTCCCGGCGTTCATCGACCGACGGATCGGCGGGCGCGACGCCGGCGCCGAGATACCGTTCGATGTGCGCGGCGACCCAGGGTTTTCCAAAAGCGCCGCGCCCGACCATCACTCCGTCGGCGCCCGACAGGCGCAGGAGTTCCTTCGCATCGGCCGGCGTATTCACATCGCCGTTGCCGATCACGGGAATGCAAACCGCGTCCTTCACCTTGCGGATGAAGGCCCAATCGGCCGTGCCGTTGTAGAGCATCTGGCGTGTGCGGCCGTGCACGGTGATGAGCTGGGCGCCCGCGCTCTCGGCGCGCTTGGCCAGCGACGGCGCGTTGAGGCTGTCGTGATCCCAGCCCATGCGCATCTTCAAGGTCACCGGAACCTTCACGGCTTTCGCGACCGCCTCGACGATCCGCGCCGCATTGTCCTCGTCGCGCATCAAGGCGGACCCCGACCAGGAGTTCACGACCTTCTTCACGGGGCAGCCCATGTTGATATCGATGATGGCCGCGCCGCGGTCCTCGTTGAGCCTGGCGGCTTCGGCCATGACGGCCGGCTCGCAGCCGGCGAGTTGCACGGCCAGCGGGGTTTCATCGCGGCAGTCGGCGCCCATGCGCGGCTGCTGCCTGTGCGCCTTCACCATTTCCTGGCTGGCGATCATTTCGGTATAGGCCAGCCCCACCCCGAAGCGGCGGGCCAGCTTGCGGAAGGGCCTGTCCGTCACACCCGACATCGGGGCCAGGAACACAATCCCAGCCGAAAAAACATTACCGATGCGGATCCGCGCAACTGTCATCGAGACTATAGGCACACTGGCTAAAAGTTAGGCATTTGCCCAGGAACATGGCTTAAAAGCAAGGTTTTTTGCCCCTGTTGCAGCTGCGCACCACATAGTAGCAACACTTGCGGGCAAAAGACAAATTGCCTCGGTGCTCCTGGTTTTTTACTGTGGTGCCCGTTACTTAGCCTTTTTGGGGGACTCCTTGCCCGAGACCTGCGCCGCCCTGATTGTTGCCGCCGGACGCGGCCGGCGCTTTGGCGGCGCCGGACCCAAGCAATACGCTCCGCTCAAGGGCCAGCCCCTGCTCCGCCGCACGCTCACCGCCTTCTGCGAGCACCCCGGCATCGGTCCCATCGCCGTGGCGATCCACCCCGACGACCGGGACCTGTTCGAGGCGGCCGCCCAAGGCTTGCCCCGGGTGTTCTGCGTGGCCGGGGGCGCGACCCGCCAGGAGTCCGTGCGCCTGGGCCTGGAAGCCCTGGCCGCGAAGCCGCCGGCCCTGGTGCTGATTCATGACGGCGCGCGCCCGGTCATTGGTTCCGCTTTGATCGACCGCGTGATCGCGGGCCTCACGGATGCGCCGGGCGCCCTGCCCGTCGTGCCGGTGATCGACACCTTGAAGCGCGTCGATGGGCAGACCGTCACGGCGACCGTTTCGCGCGAGCATCTTGTCCGCGCCCAGACGCCGCAGGGTTTCCGTTTTGCCGAAATCCTTTCCGCCCACCGCGCCCATGCCGGCGAAGCGCTGACGGACGACGCCAGTGTGCTCGAATGCGCCGGCGGGCGGGTCATCACCGTGGCCGGCGACGAAAGCAACATCAAAGTGACCAGCATGGACGACCTTGCCCGCGTGAACGCAACGCTCAGTGAAACCCGCACCGGCAGCGGCTTCGACGTCCACAAGTTCGGCCCCGGTGACGCGGTGATGCTGTGCGGCGTGCGCGTGCCGCATACGCATGGGCTGGAAGGACATTCCGATGCGGACGTCGCCCTGCACGCGGCGACCGACGCGATCCTCGGCGCTTTCGGCGGCGGCGATATCGGTCATCACTTTCCGCCCAGCGATCCGAAATGGCGCGGCGCGGCTTCGCACCAGTTCCTGCGTCACGCCTACGATCTTCTGGTCGCGCGCGGCGGCGCCCTGGTGCATCTGGACGTGACCATCATCTGCGAACGGCCGAAGGTCGGTCCGTACCGCGAAGCCATGGTGAACGAGATGGCGCGGATCCTCGGCGTCGCCGCCGACCGCATCAGCGTCAAGGCGACCACCACGGAAGGCCTTGGCTTCACAGGCCGCCAGGAAGGCATCGCCGCCCAGGCCCTGGCGACGGCGAGGCTGTAAGGAGCGCCAGGATCCAGAGCAACGCGCACCGGCGCCTGTAACCCTGGACCCTCGGGCATCGCCCAAGGGTGACAAGAAAATTTAGGAATGCGCGTTCGGGTCGAGGGCGGCGGCGACTTTGTTTTTTTTCTTCTGGGGCAGGAGCTTCATCGTGAGGATGAAACCCGCGAACACAAAGCAGATCGCGTTGGTCGCGATGATCGGCCAGGCGCCGAGCAGGACGCCGTAGACGGTCCAGCACGCGAAGCCGCCGACGGTAAGCGTATACATCCCGGCGGAGATATCGTCCGTGTGGCGGGACCTGATGATTTTCCAGGCTTGAGGCGTGAAGCTGGTGACGGACGCGAGGGACGCGCACGTCCCGATCAGCGTGGCCGCGTCCATCGTGCTGCGGCTTTTTTCATGGTCCTTCAACGTGAGGGATCGCGCAAAGTTCCGTCGATCCATTCGAGGTAACCAGGGAGGCCATTTGTCATGTCGTAGACGACGGCGCAGGGTACATCGTAACTGTGCAGCTCGGCCACGCGCGCGAGGACCTTCCCGGCAAGCGTTTTGCGGGTCTTGAGGATGAGAACGGCCTCCTGCGCTTCCTCCACCGCGCCTTGCCAGCGGTAGACCGCATGCATCCCCTCCAGAATATTGGCGCAGGCGGCGAGACGCTCCTCCACCAGCGCACGCCCAATCTGTAGCGCTTCGTCCTTCGAGGCGGCGGTGACATACACCATACAATGATTTGCCGCCGACATGCGCCGCGCTCCTTCGCCTTGCCAAAATCCGCTTCAGGAAATATTCACCACTGGACCGCAGATTAGACGCTAAATTCGAATGTGGAACACCCTCATCATGGACGGCGGCGAGCGATCCATCTCCCGGCTTTCCCCGGCGCAGCGCAAGTGGCTCGAACGCGGCCTCACGCAGCCCGGCGGCAAACTGCCCCTCTTCGACGAAGACGGCCGCAAGATCAATATGCAGGTCGTGAAGAAGTGCCTCGACGAAGGCTGGGCCGAACCATGGTTCGCCAATCAGCTCAAGCTCGACTGGATGGTTTGCAAACTCACCAAGACCGGCCGCGCGGCGCTCGACGGCTGACGCTCGACGCCTAAGTCCGCTTCGCCGTCTCGGCCGGGATGACGGTGATCTTCCCGCCGACCTCCAGCACCGCGAATTTGATCTGATCCATCCGTTCGAGCCCTTGCAGCGCGCGCGCCGATTCCATGATGTCGTCCTCGGACACGCGCGCCTTCTTCATGCGCCCGCGCAAGGGCCGCCCGTTTTCGACAAGCACCGTCGGCACGCCTTCCAAGATCTTCTCCAGCCAGCGGAAACGTGTTTTCGCAAAAGAGAGCGTGACGTCGATCAGCACCAAGGTCACGACGACGACCGTCGCGGTCGTCAATGAATAGTCGTCGCCGACCATGCCCTGCTGCACCGCCTCGCTGATCACGAGCACCAGGATGAAATCGAAGGTCGTGAGTTCCGCAAGCGTGCGGCGGCCCGAGAGGCGAACGGCGATCAGCAGGATGAAATAAACCGCGGCAGCGCGCAGGACGGCGTCCATGGCGGCGGTCCTTCTACGGATAGATGAAGATGTCGAGATTCGCCGGCGCTTCGCCGAACAAACCGATGCCGCCGGACACGCGGCCGGGGCGGTCCGGGATGCCGACGATCACGATTTCGGCCGGCATCTTATTGTCGGGACTCGCGGCGAATTTCATGAGAAGCCCGCCGTCATGGGCCTGCGTTTCGATGGGAGCCGGCACAATGCTGCGGATCTCGAGGGCCTGCGCGATTTCCCTGGCGATGGCGAGTTCGAACAGGGCCTGGCCTTGCGTGTCAATCTTCACACGCATCGCGGTGGGATCGAGATGGCGCTGGAAGTGCTGATAGGCGACCTGCACGCGCCCCGATCCGTCGCGCGTTTCCCGGCGCGTGGTCGGACCTCCGAGCAGGCCGGCCATCGCGGCGGCGACGAGGGCCGCCATGAGAAGCCAGCCCATGCGCTCGACGCACCACATCGCTTGCTGGAAGCGCAGGTCTTCGCGGACCGGGCAATCATGGGGGTTGTGAAGCGGCTCGGCCATGCTTCGCCTTCGACGGGAACTCTCCCGCCAAAACGATGCCGTGAGGCTTTTGTTGCGATACCGCCTTAGGCGGTGAGTTCCAGCGTCTCGCCGGGGCGCGTGTGGAACGACGAACCGGCGAAATAACTGGTCGTATAGAGCGAGGCCGCCGCCGCGAAGGCGGGCGAACGGCTCTTGCGGCTGTTGTTGGCCACGGCGCGCTCAAACAAGTCACTCGCTTCGGCGGCGCTCAGTTCGATGGGGCCGCCGGCCGGAAAACGCGCCGCGCGCGGTGCGCGTTCCTCGCCTTCCCCGTCCCCCGTGACGTCCCAGGATGCGCTCGATGTCTGCGGGGACGCGCGGCCAATACCGGCGACGGTCGTTTGGTCGAGGGCCGCGCGGAAGGAAAGCGCGCCGTTCTCTTTTTTGCCGGGCTCCCGGCGCTGATTATTGGCGCCGTCGCGTTCGCCCGCCGGCGCGATCACCGGCCGCGGTTGCGGCGGCGTGACGGCCGCCATGACCGGCGGCGGCGTGACGAGAATGTCGGCGGTGATCGCCATGGTCCCCTGCGAAGTGCCCTTTACGATTTATAAAGGATTGGTTACGGGGGCACAACGCCCGGGCCACGCCAGGGGTTGCGGGCCATGGCGGGCCGGACACAAGATGGTTGGACTGCACCCCATCGGTGAGACACGGAATTTAGCTACAGTCGGTTAGACGGGTTCATTCCGCTGCCCACTGTACGGCGGAATGAAACTGTCGGCAGCCTGTCTCGAATTCCTTACGGCGGCACGCCGATCATGGCGTGCCGCGAGTTGGATCGTTTACATCCTGAATCGCACGCCCACCCGGAACGAGCGTCCATACACGTCATACAGCGCGGCCTGCGTCATAGGACTGTAAGCAACCCCGCTGATCGCGACCGGCGGCGGATCTTTATCAAACAGGTTATCGACGTTAATATAGGCCTCGGCGTTGCGGTCGCCGTCCGTGAAGAAGGCATAAGCGAGCGCGATATCGGTCAGATAGTACGCGGGCACATGGTTGTAATCGACCGTCCGCTTCCCCGCCGGCACGGGCGTGGGACAGCCCGACGCGCACGCGATGAAGTCCGCGAACATGTCCCCCGAGCTGATATAGCGCGTCGTCCAATTGAACCGGAACGGTTCAAGGCTGTAGCCCACGCTGAGCTGCCCGCTCCAGCGCGGGGCCGGCGCGTTGATCAGACCACCAGCGCCGATGGCGCCCGTTGCCTCGCTCAACGTCGTGCTTTGTCCTCTGAGCGCGATGATGTGGGTTGCGACCGCGCGGAGCGAGAGATCGCCGTTCCATGAGTCGACGAACGAGGACAGCGGCGTGCGATAACTGGCTTCGATATCCATCCCGCGCGCCAACAGGGCGTTGGCGTTGACCGGGGCCTGGTAAATCGAATCGATCGTACCGTCGGCGCGACGATTGATGAACTGGCAGTAGAACGTCACTTTTTCAAAGCACTGCTGCAAAATGAACGTCGCAGCCGGCGAGGAAATCGCGCCTTTCAGGTTGATGTTGTAATAGTCCACCGACGTGCTGAAGCCCGGCAGCCACGACGGCTGATAAACCGCGCCAAGTCCGGTCGTGTCGGCTTTTTCCGGCGTCAGGTTCACGTTGCCGCCTTGGATGCTCCCATACACGAAGCTCTGATTGCCCAAGAAAGGGTCGGCGATGGCGCTGTTTCCCCGCTGACCGGGTGCGTACAAGTCGTTGAGATTCGGCGCACGAATATCGCGCGAGCGCGTGAAGCGGATCCGAATATCGTCGACCGGGCTATAGGTCAGGCCGGCCTTCCACGTCACGACGGAACCGGACTCAGAATAGTGGGTGACGCGCACGCCGCCGTTGAAGTCGAGAGCCGCCGCCCACGCCTCATCCTTCGCAAGCGGCACGACCGTTTCGAAATTTCCCTCGACGACGTTCTGGGAGACGAGCGGCCAGGTGATGTAGTTGGTCGAGAACCATCCTCTGGCTTGAGCGATGGGATCGGCCATGCCCTCGATGGACTCCTT
>JAYSFT010000054.1:0-17260 GCA_041913245.1 Rhodospirillaceae bacterium
TGATCGCATCATCGAGACGTTGAAAGCGGTTGATCGCGCTCCACGGCGTGCGCCAGTCCCCGAAATCCCGGTGCAGGGTGTCGACCGCGGCGGCAAGGGCTTCGATCTTGTCCTCGGGCGAAACGCGCTTTTCGATATAGGCGGGCACATTCATGCGCTCCGCCTGCGCGAAGCCGCCGACTTCGCGCCAGAGCTGGTCGCCCCAGAAGACGGCGAGGCTGGTCGCGGTGGAGTCATAGCTCCACCGGTAATCCCATTCGCGCAGCAGCCTGATGGGTTCGGCCAGCGCGGCGCGGCGCGGGTCCGCGGCGGGAAGCTCTTCCCACGCCCGCACCAGCGGCGGCAGCAAGGTTGCGAAGGCCGGCAGATAGGAATCGAAGGCCGCCGTGCGCAGAGACTCCGCCGTCCAGCCGCTTGTGCCGGTCAGCAGCAGGTCCGCATGCGTCCCGCGCGCATTGCCGCCGGTCTGGTCCATATAGCGTGGATAATCGGCCGCTTTCGGGCTTTCGGACCCCGCGGCGCTCCAGGGCCAGTCGTTGGTGTTGCGCACCCAGCCGATGTTCGGCCCGATCACATTGGGCAGGCTGGAAATGCCATGCAGGCCTTTCCAGTCGGTCGCGGGATTGCTGCCGTCGACGGGGCGCGTGTAGTCGAAGCGGTCGTCGCGCAGCGGCATGAACTGCGGCATCAGGAACGCGATCCGGCCGCCGCTGTCGGCGAACAGCGTGTCGTTGGACGAATTCGCGCGCCGCACGGACACCCGCAGAAAGCCATCGAGATCGGTGGCCTTGGTGCGCAGCCAGCTTTGCTCCAGCGCCGGGACCGGTTTCCACATCAGGGCGGCCGCGACCCACGTCCCGTTCTTCTTGGCGACGATGGGACCGTGATGGGTGCGATAGGTCGTGAAGGTGCGCGCCGCCATCGTCCCATCGGGCTTGCGGAACTTCAAGGTGACTTGCCCGGTTTTCAGCGCGCGGTTTTCGAGCCCATATTTGTACGTATAGCCGCCGCCGCTCTTGGTCACGCGCTCGGCGAATTCATCGACGTTGTCGACGGTCGAGGACGTGTGCATCCAGCCCGCCTTCGCGTTGAAGCCCTGATAGACAAAGAACTGACCCCATGTGGACGCGCCGTAAACGTCGAGCCCGTCGGCGCTGGTCACATGCGCTTCCGAGCGGAAATAGAAGCTGGTGTGCGGGTTGATGAGCAGAAGCGCCGCGCCGTCGGTCGTGAGTTTTGGCGCGATCGCGATGCCGTTGGAGCCCGACGGCTCGCGCGGCGCCGCGCCGGTTTCCTCGGGCGCGGGCGGCGTGGGCGTGCCGTAGAAGGTCTTGAGTTCGGTGAGTGAGATACGCTCGATGTCGCCGCCGATGCTGCCTTCGGTGAAGCTCAATGCCATCCAGGGCTCGAAGCGGGTGAGGACCTTCGGTTTCACTTGCGGATGTTTCGCCAGATAGAAATTGAGTCCGTCGGCCCAAGCGTCCATGAGCGACTTCAGCCACGCGGGGCTGCGGGCATAGTGGTCCTTCAACTCCCGCGGATCGACATAAAGACGCTGACGCAGGTCTGCCCACAGCGCGTCCTCGCCGTCCGCTTCGGCGGTCCGGCCCAGCGCCGTCAGATAGTTGGCTTCGATGCGTGAAAAGTCGTCTTCGGCCTGCGCGTAGATCATGCCGAACACCGCGTCGGCGTCGCTCTGGCCCTCGATGTGCGGAATGCCCCAGTCGTCGCGTGTAATCACGACTCGATCCGCGTGCGTCTGCCAGCGCACCGGATCGGGCGCCGGCTGGCAGCAATTGATGCCCAGCACCGCGGCGATTGGCGCAAACAACTGGACCAGGCTTTCCATCGCGGCGCTCCCCCCACCCGAGATCGCTTAGGGTATCATATTGGCGGCGCCATACTGACGGTACCATACTGGCATGGACTTCCTGTGAGCGGAGCCCGATTATGATCCGCATTATTCCGCTGGGGGGACCCTATGAAGGCGTTTATTTCGTTGATTTGCATTGTTGCCGGGCTTGCCGGCCCGGCCGCCGCCGCCTCGTTCCCGGAGTCGGGCGACATCGCCAAACGCGGCCTGACGAAGGCCGATTTTCCCCGCTGGATCGAGCTTGCGCCGAATATCCTCGCCTATGAGGGCCTCGAGTTCCCCGATACGGCGGAAATCGTCGTCACCACGGTCAGTCTCGTGGTCCTGACGTCCGAAGGCGTGGTGGTCGTGGACGGGCAGGGCGATGCGCGTCAGACCCGGGACCTGATCGACGGCATCAAGAAGCGCACTTCGCAGCCGCTGCGTTATGTCGTCGTCGCGTCGGATCATATCGACCATGTCGCCGGCAACGCGACCTTCAAGGCCGCCTATCCGAATGTCGTGTTCGTTTCCTCGCCGGTCTCGCAACGCAATCTCGCCAAGAATGAAAATCCGCCGACGGAAACGGTCGCGGACAAGCGCGTCATCACCATGGGCGGCACGGAAATCCAGGTCCTGAATATCGGCCGCGGTCATACGGGCGGCGACCTCGTGGCCTATTTGCCGCAAAGCAAAGTGCTGTTCATGGGCGAACTCTATATGCGCCATATCTTCCCGGCGCTGCGCAGCGGCTTTCCGTCCGAATGGCTGGCGACGATCAGGAAGGCGCAGGCGATGGATGTGTCCTGGTATATCCCCGGTCATGGTTTCGTCGACGACATGGCGTCGATGAAGGCCGATCTCGAGGGCTATCGCGTGGCGCTCGAATACGTCGTCAAGGAGGGCAAGCGCCTGCACGCGCTTGGCGCGCCGTGTCCCAACACCGGAAAGCCGCCAAGCTGCGACGCGCTCAAACAAGCCGATTGGGGTCCGTACATGGGCTGGGCGTGGGATGAAAATCAGGCGCGGCTGGCGATCTCCAAGGTCTATCAGGAAATCGAAGGCAAGCTGCCGCAGTAGCGGACCCTCGAATCGAAAGAAGGCGCCCGCGTAAATGCGTCGTATGTGCAGATATTGGGAGGCTGCGTTTTCGGGGCTGGCGCTGCTGACGCTCGCAAATTGTACGCGCGAGGAGACGCCCGCCGGGCCATATCAGGTCGAAGAGGTCTCGCTCACGCAACTGGCGGCGGATCTCGCGGCGGGTAAGACGACCGCCGTGGAGGTCACGCGTGCGTATATCGACCGGATCAACAGGTATGACGCGCCGCTTCGCTCCGTAATGGCGGTCGCGCCCGATGCGCTTGAGCAGGCGGCGGCCTCCGACTTGCGGCGCAAGGAGGGAGAAGCCCTTGGCGCCTTGGACGGCATCCCGATCTTGTTCAAGGACGATATCGATATCGCGGGCCTGCCGACGACCGCCGGGTCTTTTGCGCTCGAGAAGAATATCGCCGCCCAGGACGCGGAGGCCGTGAAGCGGCTGCGCGACGCCGGCGCGGTCATTCTCGGCAAGAACAATCTCTCCCAGTTCTCCGGTCTGCGCGCGGTCGCGGTGCTCAACGGCAGCACGGTGGGGCACGCGCCGCACAACCCTTATGACCTCGCGCGGTCCCCGGGTGGAGCGAGTTCAGGCTCGGCGATCGCGGTCGCCGCAAGCTTCGCCGCGGTCAGCGTTGCGACCGACACGGATGGGACCGGTGTCGAGGCGGCGTCGGTGAACGGCGTTGTCGGTATGCGCCCGACGCAAGGCTTGATCCCGCGCCGCGGAATCGTCCCTTTGAGCTCGACCTTGGACATCGCCGGGCCCGTCGCGCGAAATGTTGCCGATCTCGCGGCCGTGCTTACGGCGATGGCCGCTTCAGATTCGCATGACGCCGTCACGCAGGATGCCGATGCGCGTAAGCCGGATTACAGCAAGGGCTTGAATCCCCAGGCCTTGAAGGGCCAGCGCCTTGGTGTGGTTCGCGGTACCCGGGGATACGATGCGGATACCGAGAGGCTTCTGGACGACGCGCTTAAAGTCATGCGCGCTCAGGGCGCTGACATCGTCGAACTGCCCACGGATCTTCTCGAGGACGTTAGTCCGGAAATCATCACGATCAAGTTGGCCGAGTTTAAAGAAGATATCGGAACCTACCTGGCGGCGGCGCCCGCTGGCCAGGACGCCCGAACGCTCGCCGACATCATCATGATCAATCGCTTTGATCCGCGCGAGAACATGCACGACCAGGAAGCGCTGGAAGTCTCGCAGGCGCGCGACGGCCGGAAGGATCCTGAATATCTTCGTAGGCTCGCCTATGCGCAGCGGCGGGCGGGACCCGACGGCTTGGGCCGCGCCTTCACGGCGCTCGGTGTAAGCGCCGTCATCGGGGTGACGAGCGGGCCGGGAGAATTCCTCGCCGCCGATCGTACGTTGCTGGAGCGGTCGCCGAATGTGGCGATGCCGAAAGGCACCGCTCCGCCATCGATCGGCGAAAACGCGGCCCTCGCGGGTTTCCCCCATATCACCGTGCCGATGGGACAATTGGACGGTATGCCTGTCGGTTTGTCCTTCGTCGGCCCGGCCCAGTCCGAAGCCATACTTTTGGCCTACGCCCATGCCTATGAACAGGCCGATACGCCCCGTATGCCGCCGGCCGCGTACAAGGACGGCTTTCCGCTCCGCTAAAAGCCAAAGCCGACTTCTGAGAAAAAAGAAGCCCGCCAACCCTCCCTGCGGGAGAGCGGCGGGCTTTGGGGAAGCTTGTTCAGCCGTTGAAGCGGATGCCCATGCGGATCGTGCGGCCGTTACAGTCCGAGCCGTTGCCGCAGTCGCCGACGATAGAACGGAAGCTGTTGCCCGCGGGACCCGGGAAAGCGCGCGCGGGATCGCGATCAAACAGGTTTCTTACGTTCATGAAGCCGGTGGCCTTCCAGTTTGAATCGTCCGGCGTCAGGTCATAGCTCATCGACAAGTCCATGTAGAACGTGCCGTCGCGGGTGTTGTCGTTGATCGTGATGTTGGTCGTGTTGGAAACGGGGCAGCCCGTGGTGCACACGATCCAATCGTTGTCCTGTTTACCCTTGCTGCGGCCGCGGACCGCCAGGCTCGCCGTGAGCGGGTTCAGGCTGTAGCTGAGCTGCGCACTGAAACGCCACTTCGGGTTCAGGGCTCCCGCCTGATCTTCCGGTGGGTTCACGGTGTTGTCGGTATAGTCCTTGAGCACACGGGACGCCAGGCCGCGGAGCGAGACGTTCCCGTCCCATCCGTCGACCACATCGGCCAGCTTGAAGCGGTAGGATGCTTCAAGGTCGTAGCCGCGGGTTTGCTGCAGAGCCAGATTGAACGGTTGGATCAGGATGCGCGTGATGACGTTCGTGCCGCCGGCGTTCAGTCCGCGCGTGATGGCGGCGCAGAAGGCGTTGTTGCCTTCAAAGCAGTAGTCGACAATCGTCTGCGCGCTCACGGTTCCGATCGCGTCCTTGATCTTGACGTCAAAGTAGTCGATCGAGGCGTTAAAGCCGGGGATGAACGTCGGCTGCAGAACCATGCCGATCCCGATGGCGTCGGCCTTTTCCGGGTTCAGCGCCGGATTGCCTTGGTTGAAGCCCTGGTAGCTGACAGGCAGGCTGTTGTTGAAGCGGTCGAGGACCGTGTTGGTATTCGATGTGCCGCCGGCAAAATATTCGTTCAGGTTCGGCGCACGGATATCGCGCGAGCGCGTGACGCGGAAGCGGACGTCGGGAATCGGCGCGTAGACCGTGCCGATTTTCCACGTCGCCACGAAGCCGGACTGCGAATAGTCGGTTGCGCGCACCGCGCCGTTGAGTTCAAGGGAGTCCGCCCAGCTCTCGCCCTTGGCAAGCGGAACGACCGTTTCGAGATAGGCTTCCTTGACGTTGTAGGTCCCAAAGCTCGGCAGCGAGTTCCCAAACAAACCATCGTTCTGGAGCGCGACGTCGGCGGCGACGCCGCTGATACGCTCCTTGCGCCATTCACCGCCAAACGCAAGCGAGACGGGGCCCGCGGGCATTTCGAACGGCTCGCCGCTGAAGTTGATGGCCGCGACGTCCTGGCGCATCTTTTGGTGGCGCCACATATAGATGCCGACGTAATCGATGACCGCTTGGCCGTTGAGACCGATGCCGAACGGGTTGTAAGGCACGCATCCATTCGTCGGATTGGTCAGCGTCGAACGGCAAACAACGGTGCCGTTCGCGTTGCGCACGGAATCCATGGCCAGAGCGAACTTGCTCTTGCTCAAGGTGTAGGGAATATCTTCCTCGCTGCGCGCGATGCCGAATTGGTAGTAGGTGTCCCACGTCCACTCCGCGCCGACGGCCGAGAAGGTGCCGTTGGCGCCGGTCACCCAACGCACGACGTTGCGTCGATTGTCGGTGTAGTTGCCGGGCAGATCGGGGTGGAGCGTGCCGAGGGTGAAACCGGTAACGCCTTGGGCGGCCGCGTTCGCGCGCACGGGCTCGGGCAGGAAGGGATTGTCGGTACGAACCGCGAGATTGGCGGGATTGATCTGGGGCAGGGCGCGGGTCAACACGGCGGAATCGGAATAGGCGCCCTGGAGGAAGACGTTGACGTTATCGGTGACGTCGTAAGCCACCCGGCCAAATACGCTTTGGCTTTCCTGCTTGCTGTCGATGGAGTTGCCCTTGGTCGCGCGGACCTGGTTCGCTTTCCATTGTCCGCCCCGCATTTCAAGGCCGCTGACGAGATCGCCGTAGACGAACTGGTAAGGCGCGCCGTTTTGTCCAAACGCGATACCCTTCAAAGGACCGCTCGTGATCAACGCGCCGTCCGCCCAACCGGCGCCGCCGATCTGCGTGAGAACAAGGCGCTCCGGCACGCTGCGGCTTTGGCCCGCACCCGTTCCGTAGGCGGGGTTGGTCATGGTTCCCCAGCCGACGTTGAGGTTCCAATCGCGGTTGCCGTCCATGATGCCGGCTTTGTCCATCATTTCGCCCGACAGCAGGAGGTGCCCGCGGCCGCTCGCGAACGGCACGCCGGCGGTGAGCTGGACCTGCCAGGTCTCGTTGTCGCCGTGCGTCGTGATGCCGCCGGACAATTCGCCTTTAACGCCGGTGAATTCCTTGTCGAGGATGAAGTTCACGATGCCGGCCACGGCGTCCGAGCCGTAAGCCGACGATGCGCCGCCGGTCACGACGTCGACACGGCTGATCAGGGCTTGAGGGAATCCGTTGACGTCGACCACGCCCGTGGCCAACGAAGGGACCGAACGCTGGCCGTCGAACAGCACAAGGGTGCGGTTGGCGCCGAGATTGCGCAGATTGAGCGCATTGACGCCGGCGGTGCCGCCCGACACGGACGGCTGCGACGTCTGCGGCGTCGCGCTGCCGGAGAAGACCGGCATGGTATTGACGTAGTCGGCGACGTTGGCGGTGGCGCCCGACTGGAGTTGTTCAACACCGACGACGGCTACGGGTGTCGGCGCTTCATATCCGTCGCGTACGATTCTCGATCCTGTGACGATGACTTCTTCTACAACCGGCGCTCCGGGCACGGGCGGCTTCTGTTGAGCCTGCGCCATCATGGGTAGTGTGGTTGCGCTTAGAAACGTGCTGCCGATAAGAACGCTCTTAGCGGACGCGCGATACAAACGAGAAAACATCATCATGGTCCCCCCTCCCCAGGAATAAGACTGATTCAAAGCTGGTGTTGAATTATTGGCGGTTGCCTCCGTGATTGCCGATCGCATTGAAGTGGCAATACAATCGCCCGTTCAACAAGAATATTAATCGCCGCGGAGGGGGGGATTTGGCGATTCAGATCATCATAGTTGGGAACGCCGGCGTAGCTTGCATGTGACTTCGCGGCTGCGGGAGGCCGGCTTCAACGCGATCAAGTCGCGTCATCACGAGGAGACGTGATGGAGAAGTCAGCTCATGCGGCGACGATTGCCGTCGGATGACGGTCGCCGCGCAAAAGGGGGGATGAGTTCATGCGTGGCGTCATTATTCCAGTACTTGCGGCGTTTCTGTGCAGTGCGACAACGGCGATTGCCGCGAACGCGCCGGATCCGAGTACCGAGAAACTCCGTGCTTTGATCAAGACCATTCCGCCGCTTCCGGCTGAACGTGTGGATATCAAGGTTGATCCGCGGGTGAAGCTCGAAGGCATTTCGTCGATCGCCGCGGATAAAGCCGGCAACATCTACGTCTTGCACCGGCCAACCACGCCCGACGGCGATCCGGTCGTGGTCCTTGATCCGAACGGCAAGCTTCTCCGGTCGTGGGGACGCGGCATGTACAAGACGCCGCACGGCATCCGCATCGACGCGGACGGCAACGTCTGGACCGTCGATGCGAACACATCGGACGTCTACAAATTCACCGCGGACGGCAAGAAGCTGCTCGAAATCAAGGTCGGCGGCGTACCGGACCCCAAGCGCGAATTCTGCGGCGTTACCGACGTTGCCTTCGCGCCCAACGGCTCTATTTACATCGGCGACGGCTACTGCAATGGACGCGTGCTTGAATACAAGGCCGACGGGACGAAGGTTAAAGAGTGGGGCAAGCGCGGCACGGGTCCCGGCGAGTTCATGAACGTGCACGGTATCGCCCTTGGGCCCGACGGCAATCTTTACGTCGCGGACCGCGAAAACGGCCGCCTGCAGTGGTTTGACCTGAATGGAAAATTCTTGGGCGAACGTCAGCTCGGCGGGCAGTTCTACAACATCACCTTCGACAATAAAGGCAACATGTACGCCGCAACCCATTCCAAGGGCGTATCGCTCGATGAGGAGTTCAACCTGCTCAAATTCGATTTCAAGTCGGGCCGCATCCTCGGCAGGATTGAAGTCCGTGCGCACGAGGTCGGCGTGGGCGCGGACGGCACGATTCTGCCTGCGACCCGTAGCGAGAACTTAGTGATTTATCGCCAGAAGTAACGCGTCGCCGCGCGGGTGGCTTTCAAGGCGCCGGCATGTGTTCGACGACGACTTGCGTATCAACGACTTCCATCCAACTCTTCCAGACGGGCTCCCAGGCCTGTGCTGTCGCGCAGCGGTACATGCGAAGCGTGTACACGCCGTCCCCGGAGGAGTTGTTGATATCAAGGATGAAAAATTGAGCGGGCGATTCGAACGACTTCTGGATCTGCCAGGATTTGAAAATCTTCGGTTGCTCGGGCATTCCGGCGACGGGGACGTAAAGCGGCCCATCAAAGTAAACGTAGTTACCCCGCTGGCCGAACTTTTTGAACTCCTGGACCAGGCGCGGCTCTTTCCAGCTTTCGATCTTGATTTTTGCGGACACCGTCGGCGCGCTGTCGGGATGGCCGCACGGCAATTCCGCCGCTTGGGCGCCGATAAGCGTCGCGCCTGTCGCGGCCATAAGCGCAATCGCCGGGATGCAACGCGAAGACTTGAAGATGCTCATTCTCTCGTTCCTCACCAACTTCTTCGATTCATATGAACATGCCGCCGCGAAAACGGCCATCCTCTATGACGAGCGGGATCGTCAATTCCCGTATCGTAAAAAAGCGCCGCGGATAAATCATCGCGATGACGAAGCAGCATCCACCCATGCTCGAGGAACTTCATGATCGCGCGTGGTGGTTGGAACAGCATGTCTTGCCGCACGACGCCGCCTTGCGCGCCTGGATCCAGAAGAAGGTTCCGGTGGGGCTTGATGTCGATGACGTGGTGCAAGAGGCCTACGCCATCCTGGCGTCCTTGGAGTCGGTGGAAAGCATAAGAAATCCAAAGTCATATACGGTGCGGGTGGCCTATTCGGTTATTCTGTCCCATGTGCGCCGCGCCAGCATCGTGCCCATGATGACCGTCAGCGATATGGACTTCCTGGGTGCATCGGACGATGCCCCGTCTGTCGAGCGGACGGTTTCCGACCGGGACGATCTACGCCGCGTTGGTGACGCTATTTCCGAACTCCCGCCCACCTGCCGGCAGGTGTTCGTATTGAGACGCATCGAAGGCCTATCGCAGCGGGAAATAGCCGAGCGCCTTGGAATCACGGTGAAAACCGTCGAAAAGCATATTACGAAGGCGGTTCGCGCGCTGATCGACAGCTTTGGACGTGGGGGCTATGGCCAGGGTCGTGCGTCTATAGGACGACAGGCAATTGAGACGGCGGCGGAATCCCGGCCGCCGATCCTTAATTTTTCAGACGATCCGGATAAGAACAACACGCCGGACGCGACTTAGAGCGACACTTGGAGGTTCTGTTGAAGTCTGTGCAGAGGAGGAGTAGCGCAGAGATCTATGATATTGCCGCGGCGTGGGTTGCGCGCGGCGACGGCGATTCCTTGTCCGCAGAGCAACGGCAGGATTTGCAGGAGTGGCTCGTCTCCGACAGCCGCCATCGCGGCGCGTTCATGCGCGCGCAGGCGATTTATTTTCATTCTGAACGCGCGCGCGAACTTGGCGCGGGATTTGCCGCCGCGGAGGCCGGCGCGGGCGCTGCAAGCGCCCCGGCGCCGAATGTTTCACGCCGCGGGCTCATCTGGGGAGGCGCCGCAGCCGCCGCCGCCGCCGGCCTCGGGTTCGCCGCCGTCAAAACGTTCGAGGGGCAGGCGGCCAAATACGCGACAAAGCGGGGAGAGATCCGCACCGTTCAGCTTCCGGACGGTTCGGTCATGATGTTGAACACGGCGTCGAGCGCGTTGGTTCGTTACGGCCGCCGTGCGCGCCAAATCGAGTTGTTCGAAGGTGAAGCTCTATTCACCGTCGCCAAGGATCTCGACCGGTTGTTCCGTGTGATTTCGGGTGAAACGGTCGTGGTCGCCCTCGGTACCAAATTCTCGGTTCGCAATTTGAAGTCCGAGCCGACGACGGTCGTTGTGGAAGAAGGCGCTGTCGATGTTACGCATACCGTTGGATCCGAGGTTCGCTTCACAAAGCTGATGGCAAATATGCGCGCGATCTCCTATCCCGCGGACGCGGGCGGCGCGCTGGTGACCGCCGCCCTTGAGCCATCCGTGCTTGAAAGTGAAGTGGCGTGGCGCCGCGGTATGCTCGCGTTTCGTGGAACAACGCTTGCCGACGCGGTGCGTCAATTCGACCGCTACGGCGAAAGCAAGATCGTGATCGCGGACCCTGCGATTGGAAAACTTCCCATCTCCGGTCTGTTTTCCGCCTATAAGCCGCGCGAGTTCATTGAAACGGTCGCGCTTAGCCTGAACCTGCAGATCGAGGTGGAGCGGACCTCCGACCGGGTCATCGTCCGCCGTGCCATGTAATGCCTTGGTTTTTGACGATTTTTAGCCGGATGGTCCGCGGCGGTGCAGCGCAGTATTTTTAGGTAACGGTGGTGGGGTTAGACCCACGCCGTGCATCCTAATAATGGGGGAGAACCGTGCGCCGGGCAGACGCCGCGACACAGTTCAGCTACCGTTAGGCGCCGGCCGGCGGCCTTCGGCCGGATTTGGGAGGATGTCGATGGTTTTTCGCGGAATTCAACTCGCGGTCCTTGGCGCCGCCTCGAGCGCGGCCTTCCTGGCCTTCAGCGCTCCGGCCTACGCCGTTCAGTCGCAGAGCTACGTCGTCAACTGGTTCGCCGGCGCGGCCAACACCCAGCCCGACAATTGCGTCGGCGGAATCAATCCTCCGCTGGAAGTTCAGTTCCACAAGGAACTGCTCCTGACCGGAATGCCGCAGGTGCAGGCGGACAAGGTCATTAGAGATTACCTCGGGAACGCGAACAGCTACGACGTCGATACCGCGATCCGCTACCGCGGCCGCTACAACGGCCGTCCGGTGAACGTATTCAACAATCCGCAGACGATCCCGGATCCCAGCATGAAGGCCGTCGTTGGCAAGGCCGGTTACGGCTTTAACCTTGACGGCAAGGGCGCCGACGATCCCAAGGCGTTTCAAGATCCTGAAACGCTCGAGAAGGGGGTCGACAATCAGTTGTTCCGTGCCGTGGGATGCCTGGAAGGTTTTCGCGGGTCGCTCGCGAACCATCCGACCTTCTGGTACTGGATTTGGCAGACCATTCGCGATTCACAGCCGGCGTGGCTCGTCACGATATCGGGCGACGACCTGACGAAGGATGGTCCGGTCACGTTCACGTTTGACCGCGCGCTCGAGTACATGGTGTCCAATTCCGGCGGCGAAGCGCGCGCGGACGTCACCTACCGTATCGACCCGGATCCCCGTTCCCACAACGTCTTCAAAGGCGAGATCAAGGACGGCGTCGCTTACATTACCGAGCACGGCAATTTCAAGATGCTCCAGAATTCCTGGGGCGTGCCCGAGCTGAACATCCGCAATTTCCATATGCGCATGAAGATCAACAAGGATCGCTCGATGGAGGCGATCCTCGGAGGTTATCAACCGTGGCATCATCTTTACTTCGCGTTCGCGCACGGCGGCCTCAGCCGTGAGACATCCACGGGCAGCCTCGCGGGCATTTATCACCTGCTGAAGAATAACGCGGACGCCGACCCCGATCCGAACACGGGTCAGAACCGCGCGATCTCCAGCAGCTATCACATGAAGGCGGTTCCGGTCTTCGCCGTGCCGGCTGAGCCGCCAAAGGCGCCGCCGCCGAAACCCGTCGCGAGCGCCGGCGGGCAGATCCCGGCCAACCGCTAAGCATCAACACGCGAATACAGAGGTCTCGAGACGATGAATCGCAAGTTCGGAATTGGCGCCGCTGGAGCTATTGGGCTTGCGCTCGTGATCGGATCGTTCGTGCCGGCCGCGAAAACGGCGGCGGCCGAGAAGGGCGCCTCGATTTCGCACACGCCGGGCGTTCCCGTGACCCGTCGATTGAGCCGGAAACAATATGAGTCCGTCATTCGTGACGTGTTCGGCGAGACGGTCGCTCTGGGTGGCCGCTTTGAGCCGGAGCTTCGCCGCGATGGTTTGCTCGCCGTCGGCGCCGGCTATGCCAGCGTCACTTCGACCGGCATGCAGCAATTCGAATCCATGTCGCGCGCGATCGCCTCGCAGGTCGTGGACGAAGCGCACCGCGACCTTCTGATCTCGTGCAAACCCAAGGCCGCCGATGCGCCGGACGACGCATGCGCGCGTCAATTCCTCGAACGCACGGGCCTGGCTCTCTATGGACGTCCGCTTACCAAGGAAGAGCTTCGCGTCCAGGTCAACGCCGCCAACATGGGTGCGAAGGACCTCAAGGACTTTTATCAGGGCCTATGGCTTAGCCTCGCGAGCATGCTTTCTTCGCCGGACTTTCTCTTCCGCTATGAAACGCTCGAAAAGCGTTCGGAGAAGAACGGCGTCTACGACCTCGATGCCTATTCGAAGGCCTCACGTCTCAGTTTCTTCTTATGGAATTCGCGTCCCGACGAAGAATTGCTGAAAGTCGCCGCGAACGGCGGTCTGGACTCCCGCGGCGGAATTCACCGCCAGGTCGAGCGCATGATGAGTTCGCCGCGGATCGAGGAGGGCCTTCGCGCCTTCTTCACCGATATGCTCGGTCTCGATGAAATCGACAATATGGCCAAGGACTCGGTGATTTATCCGAAGTTCGACACGATGATCGCGCAGGACGCCAAGGAACAGACGCTGCGCACAATCATGAACGTCGTTTACAAACAAAACGGCGACTACCGCCAGATCTTCACGACGCCGACGACCTTCCTGACGCGCCGCCTGGGGGCGATCTACAACGTGCCGATTGTGAATAATGCGGCCAACGGCGGCCCCGAGCTTTGGCAGGAGTATACCTTCGGCGCCGACGATCCGCGCGCGGGGATCGCGTCCCAGATGAGTTTCGTGGCGCTGCATTCGCATCCGGGCCGCAGCTCGCCGACCCTGCGCGGCAAGGCGATCCGCGAAATCCTGCTGTGCCAGAAGGTGCCGGCGCCTCCGGGCAATGTCGATTTTTCGCTGTTCAACGATCCCAATGCGCCGAACAAGACGGCCCGCGAGCGCCTCACCGCGCATGTGTCCAATCCGGTTTGCGCCGGCTGCCATAAGCTCACCGATCCGATGGGGCTGGCGCTCGAGAATTTCGACGGCGTCGGTTCCTACCGCACCACGGAGAACGGCGTCGAGATCGATGCCAGCGGCGGGCTCGATCGCTCGCAGTTCAACAACGCCGCCGGCCTGGGCAAAGCGGTGGCGGCGAGCCCGGCGTCGACGACCTGCGTGCTCAATCGCATGGTCTCCTATGGATTGGGGCGCGTGCCGGACCGCAATGAAATGCCGTGGGTGAAAGACCTCGAGAAACACTTCATCGACGAAGGCTATAGCGTGGTCAAGCTGATGGAGCGGATCGCGATCGATCCGGCTTTTTATAAAGCGACGGCGCCCAAGCCGAGCGTCACGACCGCGACGAATACGAATTAGTGTAAGACTGCCACCGCGCATCAGGAGCATCGGGATGAGCACTAAACTGAATAGACGCGCAGTGCTGCGCGGTACGATGGGGGCCGGTTTCGTCTCCGTCGGAATTCCATTCCTCGATTGTTACTTGAACGACAACGGAACGGCGTTCGCCGCGACCGGCGCGCAGTTGCCGGTCGTATTCGGAACATGGTTTCAGGACCTCGGCTTCAACCCCGGCCGGTGGGCGCCCAAGACCACGGGTTTCGACTATGAGAACAATATCGAGTTGAAGCCGCTCGATCCGTTCAGGAAAAAAACCATTCTGATGAGCGGTTTCCAGTATTTCCTGGACGGAAAGCCCCTGGAAACGCACACGACCGGCGTCGAAATCGTGACGACCGGCGCGATCGCGCAGCAGGCCGACGCCCTGGCTAGCCATGACAGCCTCATTGCCGACGTGATCGGGGTGCGGTCGCGCTTCCGTTCGCTTGAAATCTCGCTCAGCGGCGGCAGCCGCAGCCGGAGCAAACGCGCCGCCAGCGCGAGCAATCCCGCCGAAGGTTCGCCGGTCAATCTCTATACCCGTATCTTTGGGCCTGAGTTCAAGGACCCGAACACCGCCGAGTTCACGCCCGATCCGGTCGTGATGGCGCGCAAGAGCGTGCTGTCTTATGTGACCGAGGAGCGTAAGAAGGTCATGAGCGACATCGGCGCGGCCGACCGCAATCGCCTCGACCAATATTTCACCTCGATCCGCGAAATCGAACAGCAGCTCACGCTGGAACTTCAGAAGCCGGATCCGCTGCCGCAGTGCCGCGTGCCGGGCGCGGTGGAGGAAACCAAGCCCAGCAGCTTGGTGACCGCGGCCAGCGCCAATAACAAGATATTCGCGCCGCTGCTTGCCCATGCCGTCGCCTGCGGTCAAACGCGCGTGCTCAACGTCGGCGTCGGTTCCCAGGGCCTGCGCAAGGAAGGATCTTCGCAGACCTGGCACGGCTGGACCCACGAGGAGGCCATCGACGAAAAGCTGGGCTACCAGCCCGAAGTCACCTATTTCATCACGGAAAGCACCAAGATGCTGGCCGATTTCCTGCGGGCCCTCGACACCTATCAGGAAGGCGCGGGCACCGTCCTCGACCGCATGGCGGTGATGTGGATGACCGACCATGGTTATGCGCGCACGCACACGATGGACAACGTTCCCGTCATCATTTTCGGCGGCGCGGGCGGACGCCTCAAGACCGGCCAACACCTTGCCCTGGTCGGCGACCCGGCGACGCGCGTCGGCCTGACCATGCAACAGGTCTTCGGCGTGCAAGTCAGCGAATGGGGCCAGCAGTCCAACAGAACGTCCAAGACCATCACCGAGATTCTCGCCTAAGCCCGGGCCGTTCGGGAGGAGATCCACGATATGACTTCACTTCGACTGGCGCTTGGCTTTACCGGGATTGCGGTTGCCGCCGTGGGCGTGATCGCGCTTTCGGCGCCTCCGGCCGTCGGTGCGGACCGCGGTGTGCAGGCGTCGGTGTTCTCCACACCGATGGGCATCACGCTGCAGCCGCTCGGCATCGCGCAAGGGTGGGGGCTCGGAAAGGACGTCGCGGCGACCATTCCGCGCGACGAAATCGCCTATACCGATCTGCAGGGCATGACCCTTTACACTTACGACAAAGATCCGGCCGGCAAATCGACGTGCGTGGCGGAATGCGCGAAGAAATGGCTGCCGATGCCCGCGCCGGCGAACGCCGCTCCGTTCGGCGGCTGGACGGTCATTAAGCGTGATGACGGCTCACGGCAGTGGGCGCTTAAAGGCAAACCCCTCTACCGTTTCATCGAGGACGTCACGCCGGGCTCCGTCGGCGGCACGAATGCGTTCTACACGATGAATCGCGGTCCCCTCGCGGGCCATCGCGGCGCTTATTACGGCAAACGCATGCAGCCCTCGAAGCCGGCCGAAGGATGGAGCGTCGCTTTGCTCTATCCAGTGCAGGACATGCGGTTGCCGACGGGCTTCGGCGCGAAGGAAGTGCAGGACGCCGCCGGGATTGCGCTCGTCGACAGCCGCGGTCACACGCTGTACACGATGAAGGGCGATATCGCGCAGGAAAAGGGGGCGTGTAAACGGGGCCGCTGCGCCGAATCCTGGACTCCTCTCGCCGCGCCGCGCATCGGTCTGCCGATTGGCGATTTCACCTTGAAAACGCGCTCGGACGGCACCAGCCAATGGCACTACAAAGGTCTTCCGTTGTACCGCTACGCCGGCGACTACAAGCCGAATGTCGCCGATGGCGACGGCGTCGATGCGGCATGGGAAGTTGCTTTCGTCGCGCGCTACTACATGCCGCCCGAAGTCATGATCCACAACACCGCCAGCCAGGGAAAGACCTTGGCGACCAAGGCCGGCATGACCCTGTATCGCCGCGACGGCTGGCTTTACCAGTCCGGCGGCGGCCATAGCTTTCCGCGCGGCCAATCGGCCCGCCCGGCGGTCGGCCGCGACCTCGGCACCGAACGCCATTGTGGTCAGCAGTTCGACAGCATGGCCGCTTATGGCGACTGCGAAGTGGTATGGCAGCCCTTCATCGCGCCCGATCACGCGCAACCTTCCGGCTTCTGGGACGTGGCGACACGCCGCGACGGCCGCAAACAGTGGGTGTATCAGGGCTACGCCCTGTGGACCTTTGCCGGCGATAAGAAGCCCGGCGATATCAACGGACATGATGCCTACGACATCGCGGTGAGCGATGATCCGATGGTCCTCGTGGACGTGGGGACCCAGATGGACGGATCGTCGGCCCTTTACTGGAGCATCGCGGCTCCCTAAGCCGCCCACAGTGTGGCCTACTTACAAGCCGCCGCGCCGACCTGGCGCGGCGGTTAAATTTTAAGAATGCCGCGGTCGGCAAGATTAGGAATCGCGCCGTTTAACAATAGACTCCATAATCGGCGTTCTGGGCTGCGCCGTTCCATGCGTTCACGCGCACCAAGGCCGTCGCGATCTTTCGTGCGAGCCGGACTTTCTCGGGGGGGATTGATCTGGAGCTATGCGCCTGTTCGACGAATCATCGCTCCAGCGCGC
>JAYSFT010000055.1:0-16911 GCA_041913245.1 Rhodospirillaceae bacterium
CCCAGGTCCGTGCCGCACTGGGGTTCGGTGAGGCACATGGTGCCGCTCCAGGAACCGTCGGCGAATTTCGGCAGATAAAGCTGCTTCTGGTCGTCCGTGCCGTAAAGCTTCAGTGCGTTGTAAGCGCCGTGGGTCAGACCCGGGTACATGCCGAACGACATGTTGGCCGAGCAGATCATTTCTTCGACCAGCATGTTCAGCGCCTTCGGGGCGCCTTGACCGCCGTAGTCCTGATCCGCGCCGAGACCGGTCCAGCCCCCGGCGGTGAACTGATCGTAGGCCTCCTTGAAGCCCTTGGGCGTGCGCACTACGCCGTTCTCGAAGGTGCAGCCTTCCTCGTCGCCGGAGCGGTTGATCGGGAAAAGGACCTCCTGCGAGATCTTCGCGGCTTCTTCAAGTACTGCGTCCACCACGTCGGGGCTGAAGTCGCCGTAACCCGGAAGTTTCTGCAGGTCGTCGCCATTAAACAGTTCGCGGTACACGAACTTCATGTCGCGCAAGGGGGCGGTGTAGACGGCCATGGTCTATCTCCTCACTTCCGTTCCAAGACGATATCGTTGGAAATCTGCCAAACACGGTTGGTATCGCGCCCGGCTTTGCGGATCAGGAACCGGTCCGGATCCTTCGCCTGGCCGGCGAGATGGTCTTCTTTGATCATCGGGTCGCCTTCGAACCAAAACTCGAAGACGCGCGGCTGGAAACCGGCCGCCTGCACGACAAAGTGGACGTGCGCGGGCAAGGTGAGGCCGGGATACGCTGCGGGGCGTACGCCCCCATAGACGTAGCGGCCTACGGCATCGCTGCGCATATAGGCGAAAAGGCGCGGGTTCTCACCGCCGAAACCAGGCCGCGGTTCGGTGTTGTTGTAACGGCCGTCCGCGTCGGTGTGATAAATGTACACCGATGCGTTGGAGATCGGCTTTTTGTCCGCATCCATTACGACGCCGCGCACGACCATGCGGTCGCCCTTCTCGCTTTTGGGCGTATTCGAGATAAAAAACGAGGAGCCTTCCGGCGCCCTGTGCTTCTCGAAGAATTCGTCATCTTCTTCCGGCCTCAAGACGGCGTGCGCCGGCAACGCGGCGATGAGTGCAGCCAGCGGGAGGTACGTAAGAACGTTGCGACGTGTGGTCATATTCTAAATCGTCACTTTCTTCGCCATCCTCACCCTCCCGGCGAAGCCGGGAGGGTGAGGGGCTTTTAGTTACGCAACGGCTTGCCGGTGTCGAGCATGTGTTCCATACGCGCCAGCGTTTTCGAGTTCTTCGCGAGTTCCAAGAACGCATTGCGCTCGAGCTTGAGCAGGTCTTTCTCGGTCAGTTCGTCCTTGAAGTCCGTTTTGCTGCCGGTCAGCACGCTCGCCAAGGCAAGCGACACGGTCTCATCGTGCGGCGTGACTTTGCCTTGCAGCATCAGGCCCTGCAGCGCGACTTTTAGCGCCGCGACGCCGCCCGCGCCCGGAAGCGAGATCGTCTCTTCCTTCGGCGGCGTATAGTTCTCGGCGAGTTTCAGCGCCTTGGCCTTCGCGTCAGCCAGAAGGCGGTCGCGATTCATGCTGATGCCGTCATCCTTGCGAAGGATGCCCATTTCCTTCGCTTCGAAAGCCGACTTGGCCACTTGCGCGGTGCCGATCATTTCGAAAGCCTTCGCAACGGCCGGGATCGGGCCTTTCGGCAGCTTTGGGTCCTTCTTGAAGCGCAACAGCATCTCCTTACAGCCGCCCCAAGCCGGGATCACCCCCACACCGACTTCCACGAGGCCGGTATAGGTTTCGGCGTGCGCCTGGATCGCCGCGCTATGGAGAAGGATCTCACAGCCGCCGCCGAGCGCCATGCCGAGCGGCGCCGCCACCACGGGGAAGGGCGCCTGTTTGAGTTGCATGTAGGTCTTCTGACCGTCTTCGATCTGGGTTTCGATCTCGCTATAGATCGCGATGTTGGCCGCAAACAGCATGAGCCCAATGTTCGCGCCGACGGAGAAATTCGGGCCCTCGTTATGGATGACGAGGCCTTTCCACTTCTTGTCGTTCTTGAAAAGCTTCAGGACGTCCTTGTAGCCCTGCATCGTCATGGGATCGAGACTGTTGGCGCGTGAGGTGAACTCGAAACAGGCCACGCCGTCGCCGAGATCCCAAACTTTCGCAGACGGATTCTTGATGATCGGAGTCGCGCCGCGCTTGACGTCCGAAAGACGCAGCACGCCGGGCGCGCGCACGACATCCTTATAGTCACCGTCGACGGTAAGGTATTTGAGCGACTTGCCCTCGATCTTGTAGAAACCGCCTTTTTCCGCGGCGAGTTTCAGAAGCGGCGGCACGGCCATCTTTTCGGCGGCCAGCTTGTCGGCGAACCACTTCGCACCGATCTGGTCGATAAGTTCGAATGGCCCGGTCTTCCAGCCGTAGCCGTCCTTCATCGCTTCATCGACATCGACGATGGTGTCGGCGATCTCGGGCACGAGCCCCGCCGTGTAGGTGAGGCCCTTGCTCGCAAGCTTCCAGGCGTATTGGCCCCCCTTGTCGGCATGTTCGACCACGCCCTTGAGTCCGCCCTTCTTGCCCGCATCGACGCTTTCGAGGCTCGACTTCACGCTCGGCGCGTATTCGCCGGTCTTGAGATTGATGCTTTCCTTGATCTTGTTCGCACCATCCTTGCGCAGGCGATAGAACCCGCCGGGGCCTTTGCGCCCGATCCAGCCGTTCTTCAGCATCGTCGTCACCACCGGAATCTCGCCGGAGATGGCGATATATGGATCCGCCTTGGGCAGCAACGAGAGCATGGACTTTGTGAGGTGCGGCATCAGATCGATGCCGATCAGATCCAGGAGACCGAACACGCCGGTCTTCGGAATCCCAAATGGGCGCGAACCCACGGCATCGGCTTCGTCGATGGAAAGGCCGAGGTTCAGGGCTTCGACCACTGCGTTCTGCATCCAGTAGATGCCGATGCGGTTGCCGATGAACCCTGGCGTGTCTTTCGCGATGACGACGCCCTTGCCCAGGCGGATGTCGCCGAAGTCGCGCACCATCTGGAGCGCGTCTTTGCGTGTCTTCGGGCCGCCCACGATTTCCAGGAGACGCATGTAGCGCGGCGGATTGAAAAAGTGGGTGATCATGAAGTCCGGCACCATGCTCTCGGGCATGCCGGCGGTCAGTTCCTTCAATGGGATCGTCGAGGTGTTGGATGACACCACCGAGCCCTTTTTCCGGTGCTTCTCGACCTTCTTGTACAGGTCTTGTTTGATATCGAGGCGCTCGATGACCGCTTCAACGATCCAGTCGCAATCGGCGAGGAGGTCGAGGTTGTCCTCGAGGTTCCCCGTCGTGATCAGGTTCGCGTTGCGCTTGGACATGAAGGGCGCCGGGTCGGCCTTCTGCAGCTTCGCGATGGCGCCCTCGGCGATGGCGTTCCGATTGACGCCATCCTTCGGGACGATATCGAGAAGGACCACGGGCACGCCTGCATTCGTGATATGCGCAGCGATCCCCGCTCCCATCACACCCGCGCCGATAACGGCGGCCTTTTTGATCTCAGCCATCAGAGGATTTCCTCTCCAAATTCCTTGGTTTCGTCATCCTTGCGGCCGCTGGGCTGCGGGGATCCAGGGTTTTGTGGTTTAGAGAAAAACCGAAAATCCCCTGGGTCCTCGGCGCTGCGCGCCAAAGGACGACACCGAGTTCGCTAAAGCGCTTCCAAGACAGTGGCGATACCTTGCCCGCCGCCGATGCACATGCTGGCGACGGCATATTTCTTCTTTTCACGCTGAAGCAGCGCGGCGGCCTTGCCGGTGATGCGCCCGCCGGAGGCGCCGAGCGGGTGGCCCATGGCCAGCGCGCCGCCGTCGATGTTGGTCTTGGCCGGATCAAGGCCGAGTTCCTGCATCACGGACATCGCCTGCGCGGCGAAGGCTTCATTGAGTTCGATGAGATCGATCTGGTTGAGCTTGAGGCCGGCGCGCAGCAGCGCCTTCTGCACCGCCGGGACCGGGCCGATGCCCATGATTTCCGGCGCACAACCTGCCACCGCGATCGACTTGATGCGTGCGAGCGGCTTCAGATTGTTCTTCGCGGCGTACTGCTCGCTGCACACCAGCACGGCGGAAGCGCCGTCGGTAAGCGGCGACGACGTGCCGGCGGTGACGGATCCGGTTTCCTTGAAGGCCGGCTTCAAACCCGCGAGGGCTTCGAGGTTGGTGTCCGGGCGAATACAGCCGTCGGTATCGACCATGCCGCCTTCGCCTTTCACGGCAACGATCTCATCCTTGAACTTGCCCGCGGCTTGGGCTTTCGCGGCGCGCTGATGGCTTTCCATCGCGAAGGCTTCCTGCTTGGCCCGTGGGATCTGGTACTTCTGTGCCAGGTTCTCGGCCGTCTCTCCCATGCCGATGTAGGCGGCGTGCCCGGCGTTAACGAGGATCGGGTTCGGCATGAAGTTGTAGCCGCCCATGGGAACGCGGCTCATGCTTTCGACGCCGGCCGCGATGAAGGCGTCGCCCGCGCCCATCATGATCGAACCGGAGGCCTGATGGATGGTCTGCATCGATGATCCGCAGAAGCGGTTCACTGTGTCACCGGCGACGCTATTTGGAAGGCCGGCGAGGAAGCCGACGATGCGGCCCATGTTCATGCCTTGCTCGCCTTCGGGAAACGCGCAGCCCAGCGCGATGTCCTCGATATCGGCGGGATTCACCTTGGTGCGTTCCATCAGGGCCTTGATGACGGCGGCCGCCAGATCATCGGGTCGCGTCTTCTTCAGCGCACCTTTATTGGCGAGCGTGAAGGGTGAGCGGGCGTAACCGCAGATGACGACGTTGGTCATGGCTTTGTTCCCTTTGCCTGTGTCTTTGTGTGAACAGGTTCAGCCGCCGGACTTGGCGGCTTCTTCCTGTTTCAATTCCTTCTTTGAAAGCTTGCCGATGAGAGTCTTCGGCAGAATGTCTCGGAACTCATATTGTGCCGGCTGCTCGATTTTCGAGAGCTTCTCTTTCAAGAACTCGCGAATCTCGGCTTCGGTCAGCGTCATTCCCGCGCGCACCTTGATGAAGGCCTTCGGCGCCTGGCCGCGGTATGGGTCTTCGACGCCGATGACCGTCACTTCCTCGACCGCCGGATGCAGGTGAATGGCTTCCTCCACCATGCGCGGATAGATCTTGTAGCCCGAGGCGTTGATCATGTCCTTGATGCGGTCGACGATGAAGACGTAGCCGTCTTCGTCGATGTAGCCGACGTCACCGGTATGGAAGGAGCCGTTCTTCATCACGTCCGCCGTATCTTCCGGGCGGTTCCAATAACCTTTCATGACTTGCGGACCGCGCACACATATCTCGCCTTTTTCACCGATGCCGAGCACACGATCGTCGTCGAGAGCGCGGATCTCGATAATCGTGTTCGGCATCGGCAATCCTACCGATCCGGCCTTGTTGATGCCGTGCGTGGGATTCGTGCAGACCACGGGCGAGGTTTCTGAAAGGCCATAACCCTCCACCACCACGCAACCGCTGCTTTCTTCGAATTCGTGCTTGACCTCCACCGGCAACGGCGCGCCGCCGGAGATGCAGAGCCTCAGCGACGTCAAGTCGTAGTTCTTGGACAGGGGCGAGGTGTTGATCGCCGTGAAGATGGTGGGAACCGCCGGGAACACCGTCGGCTTTTTCTTGTCGATCTTCTTGAGCGCGTCTTTGAGTTCGAAGCGCGGCATCATGATGATCTCGGCGCCTAGGTCCATTGCGCAAAGCAAGGCGACCGTCATCGCGAAGACGTGGAAGAAGGGCAGGGCGGCCAGAAACTTCTCATGTCCATACACGGGACTGCCGTGCCAGCTCGACACCATGCGCGCGTTGGCGGTGATGTTGGCGTGGGTGAGCATCGCGCCCTTTGGAAGGCCCGTGGTGCCGCCGGTATACTGAAGCACCGCGACGTCTTCTTTTGGGTCGATGGCAACGGGGGCATGCCTGCCGTCGTTGTCGACAAGCTCTTCCCACCAAACCTGGCGGTCGTCCTCCTCGACGTTCGCGACCGTCGAGCGGCGAAAAAGATTGAACAGGACCGCGGTGCCTAGGGGCAGCGCTTCCGTCATGGAGCACACGACCAACTTACGGATGTTGGTATTGTTGAGCAGCGTGCGCGCTTTTGGATACATGGCGGCCAAATCCATGGTCACCAGGATTTCCGCGCCGGAATCCTTCACCATGACTTCCAGCTCACGCACGGCGTACAGCGGGTTCATGTTGACGACGATGCCGCCGGCCATCAGCACGCCGAAGTAGGCCGCGATGTAATAGGGTGTGTTCGGCAGCAGGAGGCCGACGCGCGTACCCTTGGTCACGCCGAGCTTTTGGAAGCCCTTCGCGGCCTGTGCGGCCAAAGCGGCGGTTTCAGCGTAGGTCCAATGTTTGCCGAAGAAATCCATCGCCGGACGGTTCGCGAACTTCACGGTCGCGTCGTGCAGGATGTTGAATACCGGCGCGCAGGGCAGAGGCATGTTCCAGGGCGCGAAGGCCGGATAGCTCTTCAACCACGGATAAGTCGCCCCTTGCGATGAGCCGTCTGCGTTCATGCGGCGGCCGAGTCCTATTTGTCGAGGAGGCTGGAGAGTTTCAGCGCGATACCCTTGGAGCCGAACACTTTCAGCTTGCCCAGGGTAAACGCCACCATCGGATTCAGGTCGCCGTTCACCAGCTTCATAAGGTTGTCGCTCGAAAGCACCAGCGTCGTCTCGGCGTCCTCGTCGTCGGGATTGGGCGCGATCTTGACCTCGCCGCCGGTCGCATCGAGCAGGATTTTCCCTTCATCCCCCAAGTCGAACAAAACGGAGTGATTCAACTCTTTGAGCTTATCGGCTTGCGCCGACATCTCACGGACCAGATCGTCCAGGCTCATCCCTACCTCCCCCGGCTTTTGTCACCCATTGTCCTTTACTCCCGGCCCGCCGGGAACCCCAATTTCCGGTTTATCTTTTTTCTTCAAGACATTCCGCGCGGTTTTGCCTTCGGTCAAAGGAGGAACGTCGCGGTTGAGGTATGGGATAGGGTCATATCGGTCTTTAGGCTAGGAAAGTCCAATTTTATCATGGCTTTAATTGACCGGTGCAAGGTTACGGGATAGCTTGGCCGAAACGAGGGCCTATATGATTTTTGTCGGTTTTGTGAAGCGGTTGCGCGACGGCGGCCTTCGGCCGGGACAGGGATGGGATGTCTGACGTAGCGTCCACGCCAGCAACGGTCGCCGGTGGAGCAGGCGGCGTGCGCCTAAAAGATTTGCGCGCTCTCGTGCAGGACATGGGCCAATGGCGCCACGCGCCCGAGGCCGGAGTAAATCTCGTAATAGTAAGCGTTGTGGCGGCGCTACCTGAGACTAAGCGCACACCGGCGCTCGTCGCGCAGATTGGCGAAGGCATGGCCGCGATCGGCGCCAAGCGTCACGGGCACACCTATCAAGTATCGACTTGCGACTTCGGAATTCTCGCCAAGGTGAGCGAAACCGCTTTGATCGGTCTCGTGCGCGATCTCAAGGTCGAGATGCTGCGCACGATCGAACGTAATTTCCCCGGCAGTTTCGGCAGCATCGACCAGAGCCGCCTCGTGCTGTCGTACGATCTCGTCAACAACTACCGGTCGGCGGCGGATCGCGTCGCCAAGTACGCCGAGGTTGCCCAGCGTAACGCCGCCGAGCCGGACGAAGGCAATAAGCAGCTCCGTCCGCTTACCACGAACGACATCAAGAACGTGATGAAGGCGTATGAGAAGTTCGGCACGGAAAAGTTCATCAAGGCCTTCGTGCGCGACCAGGACATTTGCATGCATGTGCCGGGCAGGAAGATGGAGCCTGTGCTGACAGAGTACTTCATCAGCATGGATCTTCTGCGTAAGCCTTTGTTCGTGGACGTCGAAATGCGCGGTTCCGGCCGCTTGTTCAACGAATTTACGCTCGTCCTCGATCAAATCCTTCTGCAGGACTTCGAGGCGATGCACACGAAGGGCGGCCGTTGCTCGGTCAATCTCAATGTCGAAAGCGTCTTCACCGAGCAGTTCGAGAGCTTCATCGAGCGCACGCCCGAAGCGGTGCTCAAGGACGTGGTGTTTGAGTTCCGCCAGTCCAACATCGTCGAGAACTTCGACGAGTTCCAGGTCGCGCGCGGCCTTATCAAGTCGAAAGGCGCCACTATCGCGGTCGACCAGATATTCCCGCAAACGGTCGGTCTCGTGGATCTCGATTACCTCGGCGCGAGCATCGCAAAGATCCACTGGCGCAACGGCGCCGAGGATATCCTCAAGGAACGCGAACGCGCGGTGAAATATCTCATCGACTGCAATGTGTTGCCGGTCCTGATCCGTGTCGACAACGAACGCGCCCTTGACGTCGGCGCCCGGATGGGGATCAACCTGTTCCAAGGCTTCTTGATCGACGACTTGCTCAAGAAATCCGCGCAATAGGACTGCAATAAAGCCTCGTCCCGCGCTATACGGCTTCTATGCGTATTCAGTCGAAGCTCTTTATCCTTCTGCTGGTCATCGGCCTTATTCCGCTGGCGGCCCTGTCCTGGCGCAGCGAACAGGCGATGCAGAGTCTGGGCCGCGCGATTGCCGGCGCCGGCAAGACGGCGGCGATCGAGGAAATGCAGACCCAGCTGCTGCAGGCGGTCGCGACCTCCTCGGATTTGATGGAAGCACAACGGCGCCAGGTGGAACTCGCTCTGCGGCTGCTTGCGCGCGATGTCGAGAGCCGCCTGGCGGGTGCGCCGCCCGTAGGCGACATCCCGCTCTATCTCCATACGGATTTTGATTCGCCGAAAACCTGGCCTCCGGGCACCGAGCTTGCGATCGATCACGCTATCGCCTCGGCCGCCGGCGAATTGCAGGCGATCCCGATCTCACGCGAGCATCAGTCGTTTTTGACGCCGCCCGGCATCGAACTCGGCGCGGTACGTCCATTGATGCGCCGCTTAGCCGGCATGGACGGTCTTTACCGGCGCCTGGCACAGGACAGCCCGGGTCTTTTCTATTGGCAGTACATCACGATGGAAGAGGGCGTGCACACCTCTTTCCCGGGGCACGGCGGCTATCCGCCGGCCTACGATCCCCGCCAGCGCGAGTGGTATGCCAATACGCGCAACGCCGAAGATGTTGTTTGGAATCCGCCGCTGCTTGACGCGTCCACGCGGCGCCTGTTGTTGACGGCGACAATGCCGATCCGCGGCGATGGCAGCGCCCTCGCCGGCGTGGCGGCCATCGACGTCGATGTTCTCTCTTTCTTGGACTCCGCTCATTCCCAGGCGCGCCTCGGCGCCAGCGCAGAAAGCTATATCGTTCAACTCGTAGATCACGAAGGCCGCGCTTACGTTCAAGGCAGGAGCGTGGGCCCGCCGGCTTTACGCGTGATCGCGTCCAGCCTTTATCGCGACACGGGAATCGCTTGGGACGCGCAGCCCGAAACGCCGGGGTTGGATGCTGGTAAGAGTATCGTCGCGGCCATTACGGCGGACCTTGTGGCGGGGCGCGACGGTATTCAACGCGGCGTTCACCGTGGCCACGAAGCGCTTTGGGTTTATGGCGGCCTCGAGAACCTCGGCTCGACACTGCTCTACATCGTGCCGGTCGATGATATCGAAGGGGTGGCGGACAAGGCGCAAGACAACGTACGTCGAGCCGTGCTGGACGAGGTCAGGTTGGCCGGCATCGCCTCCATCGCGCTTGTCGTCATGATCGCCGGCCTTGCCGCGCTCGCGGCCCGCACCATCACCAGTCCGCTCCGCGAACTCGCGGCGACGGCGGAAGGGTTGGCGCACGGGAATCTCGATGCGCGGGCGGATGTCAGCAGCCGAGATGAAGTCGGGGATCTCGCGATGGTCTTCAATGCAATGGTTCCCGAACTGAGGAGCCATATCCAGGTCAAGGAATCGCTGACGCTGGCGCGTGAAGTGCAGCAGAAGCTGCTGCCTGAAGCTGCGCCGCGCATCTCCGGTTTCGATATCGCCGGGCGCAGCGTGTATCACGATGCCGTCGGCGGCGATTACTACGACTTTATTCGGCTCCCCGCCGACGACGGGCGCGATCGCTTGGGACTGGTGGTCGGCGACGTGTCGGGTCACGGAATCGTTGCGGCGCTAACGATGACCTCGGTGCGGGCGCTGCTGCGCAGTTTCGCCGAGGAAGATACGGCGCTTCAACCGGTCATGCGCGCGGTGAACCGCCATGTCGCGGCGGATTCAACCGCTGGGCGTTTCGTCACACTGGTCTATCTTGTGCTGGCGCCTGAGACCCGCCGCCTACGGTGGATCAGCGCCGGACATGGTCCGTTGCTCTTCTTCGACCGTGCGACCCGCGAGTTCGAGGAACTCGCGGCCCAGGACATTCCTCTCGGTGTGAACCCCGATTGGTCGTTCCACGAGAACGATCGGAGCGACTGGCCGGCGAGCGGCATGCTGATCATCGGTACCGATGGTATCTGGGAAACGCGCAATCCCGCCGGCGACGCCTTTGGAAAAGAAGGCCTCATGGATGTGATCCGCGCCAACTCCCACCTTCCGGCGGCGCAAATCTGTGAAGCTGTTGTCGATGCCCTGGCGGCATTTTCCGGCGGCGCCGTGCAGAGCGACGATGTGACTCTGGTTGTCGTGAAATTCCTCGACGAGACGGCCTAGCCGATCATCACCAGCGGCAGTCCAACCGCGATAATGCCGATGCCGGCGATTTTAGCGCCCGTCAGCGGCTCGCGGAATTGCGCGCGCCCGAGGACCAGAGATCCCAGCAGCCCCACGGTCCGCTTCAGGACCTCGATGAGTGCAACCATCGCCGCGGCGTAGGCGATGAGTTGGACAATATAGCCTACCGCGCCCGCGATGGCCGAGCAGCCGATCGGCGCCATCGCGCCGGGTGGCGGCCTCAAGCTGGCCGGGCGCCGCCACAGCGCCCAAATCATAAGAAGGATCCAGATCGCAGCCACCTGGATCAGGCTGTGCATTCCCGCCGACGTATAGCCGAGACAAATTTTATCGAGCGCGGGCGTGCCCGACCATAAGAACACCACCACCAGCATCGGGGCGGTGCCTTTTTCCGCGCGCAGCAAGCGCCATGCCGCGCCGATCCCCGGTTTGGCCGCCGGCGGCTGGAATAAAGTAAAAAGGCCGGCTGCGATGAGCAGGACGCCGATGTCCTGGGCAATCGTGGGCCACTCTCCCAGCGCAACGCCGCCGAGGAGCAGGGTCACGACGGGGACCAAGGCCAGCAGGGGCACCATCAAGCTCAGCGGCGAACGGCGGATGGCCACTATGAAAAACAGGTTCGCGCCAAGACCAAATACGACATCGATCATGCCCGGCAGAAAGTAGCCGGGCGCGAAGGTGGTTTCGCCCGTCCACAGCACCCACGCCGCGAGGACCGGAAGTTGGCCGCCGATATAGTAGAAGAGGATTGTCTCGGACGGGCAGGCGGTGGGCACGGCCTTGCGGAAGGTGTCGGCGGCGGAATAAAGAACACCACAGCTAAGGCCGAGCAGCAGCGCTGGAAGACTAAGTGAGAGCATCACCCGCCCGCCCGGTCTTTTCCCGCCATTGACCCGTCATCCGGTAAACTCCATCTTGGCCGTCACAAACGGCCCTGGCCTGCCCGATCATGGGCTATCCAGTCTGAGTATAAGCAGAGTCCATGCCTGAACTTGTTCGTCAATTTTTCGATCGGCTGAAGTCAATGTGGGCCTCGGCCTCGGAGGCGGACCTTCATACGACGTTCACCCGCGCGGCGCCGTGGGGCGTCGCGCGGAGGCGGGGAATTTTTAAAAACAAAAATACCCAAGCCATGCAAGTCGATCCTTTTCATTTTCATCGTCTACTATCCGCTCGGCATGCTCGTCTTCAACGAGATCGACGATAATCTTGATGTGGCGCCTGCGCCGCAATACAGCGTGCCTGGTGGAAGCCAAGCCGTCGCAATCGTCGCGACCATCACCATGCGCGAAGCCGGCCGTTGGATCGCCAACAAACCGTTCTGGCATCCCTCCGCCCCGCTCGACAACACGCCGAACTATCAGCTCGGCATGATGTATGCGGTCTCACGCTTCGCGCTTGAGCTTGGGGACCATCTGGGCCGTGTGCGCGGGTCCAGCGCAATCGATGACAATGTGGACCGCGCCGCCGGCCTGCTCAAATATGACGGTAGAATATGGTACTGGGGCCAGGGCAACGTCTGGCCGGACGCGAAGGCCGAAACGCAGTACAAGCGCGGCGTCGACGCCCTGATGCTCTACAACCGCGATCTTGCCGCCGGTAAGGCGACGTATGAGCGACGCGCGGACAATCTCATTGTTCTGCTGGACCGCATCGCGTCCGACCTAGGTTCGGCAAGTGCGATCATCGAAGCACGCGTCGGCGCGGCGGGCGGGCATTTTGACTCCGAGGCCGACGACGTATTCTTCAACGTCAAAGGCAAGATGTACGGCTACGCGGTCATTCTCAACGCCGTCGGCCAGGATTTCTCGACCGTTATCGAGGATCGGCGCGCCGGCGAGATTTGGACCGAAATGTTGACATCGATGCGCACGGGCGCAGCGATGGATCCCTTGATCGTTATTAACGGCGAACAGGACAGCACGTTGTCGCCGTCGCACCTTGCCACGTTGGGGTTCTACCTCTTGCGTGCGCGCACCCAGCTGCGCGAGCTCGTCGATACCCTTCAGAAGTAGGGCGTGGAGGATCAAGATGGCCAAGATATCGAAGTCCGAAGACCAATGGCGCTCCGAGTTGACACCCGAACAGTTCCGCATTTTGCGCCAGAAGGGGACCGAACGTCCGTTCACAGGACCCTATAACGACTTCAAGGGCGTCGGCACTTTCGTTTGCGCGGGCTGCGGTGCGGCCCTGTTCGATGCGGCGACGAAATACAATTCCGGCTCCGGGTGGCCCAGCTTCACCGCGCCGGCTTCCGGCGAGGCTTTGGAGCATCATCGCGACACAAGTCACGGCATGGTGCGGGTCGAGATCACTTGCGCCAATTGTGGCGGACACCTTGGCCACGTATTTCCGGACGGTCCCGCGCCCGCCGGCGAGCGATATTGCATCAATTCAGCGTCGTTATCCTTCAAGGGAAAGGCGGGCGCCTAGTCGCGCGGAGGTTGGAATGCGGTGCAACGCATGTTTGCGCGACTAGTGCAAAAATGTCGCGTCAACCAAAAAATATTACAGTCCTTTTAAGTCGCGCTTGCCCGATTGTAATCAGTAGGTAATGGTTTCGTCCGTCGCGGCGGCTACTCCGGCGCCGCGCTGAACACGAGGGGGGAGGGCTCCAGGTCGCTGACATCGGCTGACCGGGAGTTAAGAAGGGGCGCGGTATTCCGCGCCCCTTTTTCATTGTGGAGAGCGCTGGGCGCAATGTCTCAGCCGCGGCCGCGATAGGTCGGCACGCCCTGATCGGGGACCCACAGACCTTGCGGCGGTGCTCCGGTTTGCCAGAACACGTCAATGGGAATGCCGCCGCGCGGATACCAATACCCGCCGATACGCAGCCATTTCGGCGACGTTGCTTCCACGATCCTTTTGCCGATGGTCAGCGTGCAGTCTTCGTGGAAAGAGCCGTGATTGCGGAACGACCCGAGGAACAGCTTCAATGATTTCGATTCGACGATGGTTTCGTCGGCCACATAGTCGATCACGATATGCGCAAAGTCGGGCTGGCCTGTCACAGGACACAGAGAGGTGAATTCGGGGCAGGTGAAACGGATCAGATAGTCCGTTCCGGCATGCGGGTTCGGAACGGTTTCAAGCACCGCGACATCCGGCGAGGCCGGCAGTGCCGCTTGCCCGCCGAGTTGTGTCAGGTTATCCGATATATCCATAGCGAGCTTCCTTCAGCATTTCACGCACCATAGCACGCGCGCGTCGTATGACACTTCCTCCTCCATTCGCTGACGGCGATCCCACCGACGAAGATGTGGTGGCGTCGCCCTGCGTCAGCGTCTGCACCATGGACCGCGTGAGCGGGCTTTGTATCGGCTGCCTTAGGACGATCAAGGAGATCGGCGCCTGGCGCACCATGACCATGGCCGAGAAGCGGGCCACCGTCATGGCCTGCGCGGAGCGCGCCAAAAACATCGCGCCGCGCGGCAAGGATTGGCAGCCCCTTGATGGCTCCGGGGTCGAAAAGCCCTAAGAAATCCCAGTTAAAACTTCTTTTTCCACAGGGAACTTGCGGGTTCCGCCGCCGTTTCGTCCTTTGGGACCTCATCTGTTTCTGAAGGAGCCGGCTATGGCAATCATCTCGACCGAGAATTTTGGTCGCTCATTCACCGCTGTGCCGGTTCCACCGGTGGAACCGCGGGCCGGCCGCGTCCGGCGATTTAACGCGCGCGACCTGCGCGGGATCGTCTTGCGCACCGTTACCAGCTCGCGCGCTTCCGGCCGCGACTATATGGGCCAAAGCCGTGCAGCGGCGGCGGCCGTGATGTCTGTTCGCCCCGACCTGTCGTTTGGCGAGGCGCTTGATGCGGTAATCCGCCTGCGTGAGGTCGATACCTTCTAGCGCCGCCGCGCGACGATAAAGATTCGCCGCATGGTGAAGAGCGTGCGGCCGTCCGACTGGGGTGGATAAGCCGCTCTCACGGTTTGCGCATAGGCCGCGGTGAAATCCGCGGCTTCTGCCTTTTCGAGAAGGCTGGTGTACGGCACCAAAGTTGTACCGGACGCCCACGCGGCAACAGGATCCTTGCCGTCGAGGACATGGCGGTAATCGGTTTCCCAAATATCGATCTCGTCCATGAAAGGCGCGAGCAGGTCATAGTAGCCGCCGGCCGACAGGGGCGTGGTCTGTGAGTGCGCCTTGGCCAATTTGCCGCGCCAGCGCGGCGCGGCGGCGATGTCTGCGATGCAGGTATGGTAGGGCGCGCGCTGTCCCATGGGCATCTGCACCGCGAGTATACCGCCCGGTATCAGGTTGCGCGCGAGATGTGGAAAGAGCGTTTCGTGATTGGGAACCCAATGCAGGGCGGCGTTTGTGAAGATCAGCGCGGCGTGCCGTGAGGCCTGCCATTCGCCGATATCGCCGCGTTCGAAGCTCATGCCTTCGGCGCGGTGTTGGCCGCGCGCGGCGTCAAGCATCTCGGGCGAAGAATCGACGCCGACGACGGTGTGCTCCGGCCAGCGCGCTTTCAATTTCACCGTGACGTTGCCCGGGCCGCAGCCAAGATCGTAAAGCACGCCCTCTTCGGGAAGCGTAATGCGCGGCAAGATGTCCGCAACAGGTCGCGCGCGGTAAGCCGCGAAGTTGAGATAGACCTCGGGCTTCCATGTCATCAATTCTTTCATGGAGCTACGCGTCCGGCGGTTCTTGGCTGGCGGTAATGTCCTCCGTCGGCTGATAAATCGGCACTGTCGCAAATACGGCGCAGTTGCCGCCGCGCTCCATGGCGTCAGCAAGGCCTTGGTCTGCGCGGCGCAACATGTCGCCCGCCCCACGATCCACGGCGTGCATCTCCGCGCACCCGATCGCGACGGTGAAATTCAACTTGCCTCCGCCGAAAGCGACGTCCAGCGCCGCGAGATCGCGGCACATGCGCTCGGCAAGCGTGCGTGCGCCAAGCGAGGGCGTCTCGGGAAGTAGTGCGAGAAAGCGGCTTTGTGTCAACCGCCCGAAGCTGTCGCAGTGGCGCATCACCACGACGCAATAGCCGGTGAGCACTTGAACGATAGCCGTTATCGCCGCTTGGCCGCGCGATGCGAAGAGGTCCTCGTATTTCTCAATCTCAATGGTGAGGCAGGAATAGGGCTCGCCGTAACGGCGCGCGCGCGAGAATTCATTTTGCGCCAGAACGTTGATATGCGCGCGGTTGGACACGCCCGTGATCTCATCGGAGGTCGCGCGCCGCGCCAGCTCGGTTTGAAGCGATGCTGTTTCGGTGTGCGCCTCCTCAATTCTGTCGGCCACAAGATACGGCAAAAGCAAGCCGATCAGTGAAGAGCTCGCCGCCCGTATCGCGTCAAATGTATCGACGGCGGTTCCGACGAAAATCGCGCCGGGAATGCCGATGACGCCCATGATGATGAGGGCAAGGATAATGCCGCGGCGTCCCGGCGTGATCAGGAGCATCAGCCCGCCCCCGATCAAAAACATGAACGCGAAATGCATCGCGCTGAACGTCGGATCGACGAATGCCGCGAGGACGGCGCTTGAGCTAAATATCAGCGCGGCGCTCGCCGGGATGATCACGCATGGAAAGCGCGCGTCCCTGGCGCGCAGGAGAAAGAAGCCGATGGCCTCCGCCACCGCGATTCCGATAACGGGAGCGGCCCATGCGTATGCGGTTCGGTGAAATCCGTACACAAGGGCGATGGAAAAGAACGCGATCGCGAGGGTGAGGCGCTTACGCTGTGTCTTGAGGCCGTGCAGCGCACGCCGTTCCTCATCAGCACGCAGATCTGCCGGCTGAGACTGCAATTGAGACGCCCCCATCGTTAATCTACCCATTTGCAGCCTATCACAGCTGCATGGCGCTATGGCGTTTGGGTGCGTCGCAATACGTAGTTTGTACCTTTTACTACATACTGCGTATGCGCTCGTCCGTGCTGTTACATACGGTATGTAAGACAGCCTTTCATGCTCTGTGTGGGTAATTCGCAGATGCGTACACCGTCGCGATTCGCCCTAACGCGATAAAATTCCTTATTGGATTTCTAAAATGTGACGCGCTTTTCAGCGCCTTATATTGCGCCGGCAAAAATGAACCGACAAAGTGGTTCGCAGTGCAGCGTACGACGCGCGCGCATCGATACACCGGGTTTTGCTAGAAAAAACAAGTCATCGTCATGATGGGCGCGCATGGGCGCATGAATAATTCTTGAAGTCACGCCTTCATCGAAACGATCTTTTTCTGACGCATGGCATAAGTGACTTGACACAACATTTCACATGCCGTTGGTTACGGGCTTCCCG
>JAYSFT010000056.1:0-16482 GCA_041913245.1 Rhodospirillaceae bacterium
GGATCGCTAATACTACGCCCCGCGGGCGGGTGTAGCTCAATGGTAGAGCAGAAGCCTTCCAAGCTTATGACGAGGGTTCGATTCCCTTCACCCGCTCCATTTCCCCCGCCTAAAAAGTCGCCCGTTAAAAAACCCAGTTTGGGCTGAATCTGAGTGGGAAGCGCATCATTAGCGCGGCGATGAAAAGGCGCAAAAGCATCCTGAGCCAGGCGAGGATGAGGCGGAAGTTATGGCCGATCGCCGAGAGGACGGCGTTGGCGGCATCATCGTCGCGGCCTTTGAGGTCATTGCGGCCCAGGTGACCGTCGTTCTTCATGTGCCCGATGACGGGTTCAATGGCGGAGCGGCATTACCCCGCCCACATATTAAGCATTGTCTTCATGCGCTTTGGTCCGGGCCTTGCGGGAGCCGGCATTGCCCTCGCCGCGACCGTCCGCGCGAACGATCTATACATGCTCACATGCAATGGGAAACGCCGTGACGCTGCCAAATGAATGAGGCGGCCTCCGGCGCTCGCGACTTTCACCGCTCCGCCACGGCTGTCGGGTCCACCCGGGGCCCTGCGTACTTGGGATTAGCGGGGACCATGGCCTGGGAGGGCGGAATGCGCGGCGCACCATTGGGGATCTTTCTGTACATGGCCTGCGTCGCCCCGACGGCGGCGCCGGCCGCGGATTTCGAAGGGCTTTTCGCGGGACATGAGCCCGGCGCGCCGGGCTGTGTCGTGGGCGTTCAGGGCCGGGGGCAACCCATAAAATACGGGACCTATGGTTCGGCCGATCTCGAACACGCGGTTCCCATCACAGCCGACACGATCATGGAGGCGGGCTCGGTCGCGAAGCAGTTCACGGCCGCCGCCGTGCTCATGCTCGCCGAGGAAGGCAAACTCGCGCTCACCGACGATATTCGGAAATACCTTCCCGAGATGCCCGACTATGGGAAGCCCATCACCATCAACCATCTTCTCAGTCACACGAGCGGCTTGCGCGATTGGGGCGAAGTCTCGGGCCTGGCCGGCTGGCCGCGCTCCTACGTGGTGCGCACCAATCTCGAAGTGCTTGAAATCACCGTTCGCCAAAAAGCCCTCAACTACATGCCGGGCGAGGCCTATTCCTATAACAATACCGGGTTCAACCTCGCCGCCTTCATCGTCGAGCGCGTCAGCGGCAAGTCGCTGCCGGAGTTCACGCGCGAGCGCCTCTTCACGCCGTTGGGCATGAGCAAGACATCATGGCGCGACGACTTTCGCCGCGTCGTGCCGGGGCGCGCCGTCGCATATCGGACAAAGACCGCCGACGGCTACACGCAGGAAATGCCTTTCGAGGACAACTACGGACACGGCGGGCTGCTGACGACCGCGCACGACCTTCTCGCATGGAATGAAGCGCTGACGGCCCGGAAACTGGGCGAATTCGTGACGAAACACCTGGAAGAGCAGGCGACGCTCAACAACGGGCGCAAAATCGCCTATGCGCGCGGTCTCGTGTTCGGTGAGCATAACGGCGCGACGGAGATTTCCCACGGCGGCGGCACGGCCGCCTATCGGACGTGGCTCGCCCGCTACCCGTCCCTGGGCATGAGCGTCGCGGTATTGTGCAACGGAGAAGACATCAACGCCACAAAAGTGGGCCGTGACGCGGTCGCGGCGCTGCAACCCGCGGCGAGCGGCGCGAAGACGCCGTCATCCGCGGCGAAACCGAGCCCGCCGACGAGCGCCGAATTGTCCCAGATCCCGGGCCTTTACATCGACGAGCGCACCGGGCGCAGCGCACGGATTGTCGCGCGCGGCGGCGCCTTGAAAGCCGTCGCCGGCGGGCGCGAAACGGATCTGCCCCGTGTGGCCGCGCGCCGTTATCGTGACGGGACCGCGGAAATGATTTTCAATGACGGCGGCGCCGAAAGACGCACCGCCGACGGCGAAGCCACGTCTTACCGCAAGGTCGATTCCCACACGCCTTCGATCGATGAGCTTCAGGCTCTTACCGGCCGATACGCCAGCCGCGAAGCCGACGGCGTCCTGGCGCTGTCGGTGAAGGACGGCCGCCTCATGCTCATGCCGGTGAACCGCCCCAGCGCGGCCGCGGCGCTGACGCCGCTTTCGCGGGATATCTATCAGGACGCGGAAGGCCTGGTCGCGGTCGTGCGCAACGCCGCCGGGAACGTGGAAGGGCTCCGCTTCATTCACCCGCGGGTCTACAGCCTGGTCTTTACCCGGTCCGCGGAATAGCCGGCGTGAGACGGCGTTCACTCCTATTGTGGACAAGCGCGGCCCTGATTTCGCCGCGAATCGTCCTTGCGCAGGCGCCCGCGGCGAAACAGGAACTGGCCGGCGCCGGAAAGCTTCGGGTGGCGATCGCCGTGTCCCCTGCTCCCTCCGCGCTATGGGTCGTGCGCGACGGCGCCGACGGCGGCTACCGCGGCGTGGCGATCGATCTTGGCGCTCTTTTAGCGGACCGATTGGCCGTTCCGGTCGAGTTCGTTCCCTACAATGGATCCGGCGAGATCACGGACGACGCCGACAAGAATGTGTGGGATGTCACGTTCTTGCCGGTCGACGACGAGCGCAAGAAGCGGGTGGCTTTTGGAAACCCGTATCACATGCTGCAAAGCACGTATGCCGTTGCGCCGGGCGTGGCAATCGAGAACGTCGCCGACGCAGATCGCCCGGCCGTTCGAATTGCGGGCATCACCGGCACCACCACGTTCAGGGCGTCCGCCGCCGCCACAAGGAATGCGCAGCATGTGGCCGTGCGTTCCGTCGACGAAGCCGTGGTTCTGATGAAAGCCGGAAAGATCGATTTGATCGCATTATCGCGCGAGGCTTTGGGAGGATTGGCGGGCGCCTTTCCGGGATTGAAGGTTCTCGACGGCGGCTTCTTCAACTCAACCACCGCCATCGCGGTCCCCAAAGGCAGGCCGGCCGCGCTGGCCTATGTGAGCACGTTCATTGAAGAGGCGAAAGCATCGGGGCAGGTGCGGGCCGCTTTCGATCGCGTCGGGCTCACCGCGTCGGTCGTCGCCCCTCCCGGCCTGAAACCCTAGAGGCCAAAATCGCGAAAAACAGGGGGCTTTTCGGCCCCCTGCTCCATCTCCCGGTGTCTTAAATCAGCTTCGGATCCATGCCCCGGCCGGAGATCTGCACGTCGAAGCCGTCCGGGTCGACGATGTGGAAGCTGTTGTCGGTATCGGGGCGCGGATCGAAGCCGCGGCGCTTCAACTCGGCCTCCACCGCGGCCTTATCCCAGGTGTCGATGGTGTAGGCGACGTGATCGATCGTGCCGGGCGCGCGGCCGTCGCGGGCGTTGCGCGCCACGACGAAGCTGTTGCCGAACTCGAGGAAGCACTGGGTCTTGTTGTTGTCGTGCGACGGGGTCATGCCCATGAGGTCCTGATAGAAGGCCGCCGTCTTCTTGTAGTCCTTCACATTGTAGGACAGGTGATTCACCGCAACGGTCTTAAAGCCCTTGTTCGCAGGCTCGGCCGCGAACACCGGCGCTGCGGACGCGGCCGCCGTGACGGCCAGCGTTGAAATGAGGTGACGGCGCGACATCTTGCCGCGCTCGAAATCCCCCAGCAGTTTCGAAATGACTTCTTCCATGGCGTCCTCCCTTGTGCGATGCCGCCGGGATGGTGGCACGGATTTTCGCGCCTGCGGAGGCCTAGAACGTGACGGTCACCGCCCCGTGAAGCCAAAAAAACAGGGGGCCTTTCGGCCCCCTGCTCGTCTCGTGTCCTTGAAGGATGGTTTAGGCGAGGATTTCGCCGATTTCCTTCGAGGTGAGATTGCTCTTGGTGCCCCACGACGGGACATCGAGACCCATGATGCGCATCGCGGTGTAGCCGAGGCGCGTCGTGGCGGTCGCGCCGCCGTCGATGTGCAGACCCGCCTTCACCTTGCCGCCGGCGCGGCCGGCGGTGAACAGGGCCATGCCGTCGAGCGCGTGGATGCGCGCGAGGCCGTGGTCGCTGTTCGCCATGATGAAGCAGTTGTCGAGCAGGCTGCCGGCGCCTTCCTTGAACTCCGCGAAGGACTTCACGTAGTAGGCCCAGTTTTCCATCGCGCGGCGCGTGAACCACGAGCAGGTCGGCTGGTAATCAAGGGCGGTATCCCACGGCTCTTCGTGAGTCGCGGTGTGGGACGGCTTTTCGAAGCCGGCCTTCGTCGCGCTGTTGCCGCCGTAGGACATGTTGAACACGCGGGTCTGATCGCAGGCCACGGCCATGACCATCAGATCGGTGATGATCTTGTGGCGCGAAGCGATGATCGTGACGTCGGAGCCGACCTTGGTGTCTTCCTTGAGGCTGCCCGGCTTCTTACAGGCCGCGATCGGTTCCGGCTTGGTGAGCTGCTGGTCGAACTGCTTTTCCAGGTGACGCAGGCCCGTGAAGTACTGGTCGAGGCGCGCCTTGTCGTCGGCGCCGACCGATTTCTCCAGGTCCTTCACGTCGTCGAGAACGCCCGAGATGGCGCTCTTGCGCACCATGACCTTCGGACTCGGCGTGAACGTCGGCGCGTTCGGATCCTGGAAGTCCGGTCCGAACAGACGCGAGTAGAACTTCAGGCCCGAGACTTCCGAGGAGTTCGGGGTCGTCGGATTGTCGTAGGAGAACGTGTCGCGCGCGTTGCCGTCGGCCGAGGCCGTCAGCATCTTGTAGCGCGTGGTGCGGCCGATCTGATTGGCGATGGTGACGTCCACGGTTTCACCCGGGATGTTGCCGCCGGTCATCGGGGCCGTACCGGTACGCGAGATCACCCAGCCGGAGAAGTGGCAGAGGTTCGGCGCGTTGTCGCGGAACGCGGTGTAGTTCGTCAGCACGTTGAAGTGCTGCTGCACCGGCTTCAGCGCTTCCATTTCCGGCTTCATGTCGTAGTTGGCGCCGAGCTTGCCCGGCACGAACGCCGCCTTGGCGATCCCGAGGGCCCAGTACCAGGTACCGAAACGCACCGGCATCGGACGGCCGTCGGCCATCGCGTCGCCGTTGCCGTTCAGGTAGGCGTTGAGCAGCGGCAAACCAACCGTCACGGCGCCGCCACCCAGCATGCCGCGAAGAACTCGACGTCTATTGAAATCGTACATGACGCTTGTCTCCCTTAGTGAGTGGCCGGTGCGGACGAAGCGGTTTTCGCCTCTGCCGCGGCCGGAGCCGCTTCTTTGAATTCCGAAAACGATTTACTCAACGCGACCATGCGGAGCAGGTCCGGCACGCGATAGCCCGCCGACTCAAAGCGCGCGTTCAAGAACTTCAGCATCTCGGCATCGTCGTTCGTGGTCCGGCTGCCGGTGCCGTAAGAGTACACCCGCTTGACCAGGCACGAGGTCAGGCCCGGATGATCGTGCAGCGCCGTCGCGAGCCCGACCACGTTCGTGTACTGCTTGCCGTCGAGGTTCCCGCTGGCGTCGATGGTGGCGCCGCGTTCCGTCACACGGTAGCGGCCCGAGCCGTCGAAGTTCTCCATCGCGAGGCCGATCGGATCGGTGATGCGATGGCAGCCGGCGCACACGGGGTTTTCGAGGTGGAAGTTGACGCGGTCGCGCTGCGTCTTGTGTTCCGCCTTCGGATTTTCGAGCGCCGAGAAATCGACGTTCGCGGGCGGACGCGGAACCGGCTGGCAGAGCAGGAGTTCGCGCAACGCCTTGCCGCGCAGGGTCGGCGAGCTGCGACCCGGATGCGAGTGCGAGGCGAGGAAGCTGACGTGCGTCAGCACGCCGGCGCGCGGGCTCGAGTCCGGGAACTGGTACTCGATCCAGCCCTTGGTCGTCGGCAGCTGGTACAGCGCGGCCAGCGGCGGCGACAGGAACGTGGTGCGCGTGGTGTACAGATCGCGGTAGTCGCCCTTCTTGGTGATCAGATGATCGACTACCGTGCGCAAGGTCTGCTCGCGGGCGTCTTCGGCGGTGAGACCGGTGAAGGCCGGGTACACCAGGGCGTCCTTGGCCAGCGTGGTCATCTTCTCGAAGTCGTACATGTCGTCGAAGAAGGCGCGCAGACCGTCTTTCAGGCGCGGGCTCGCGATCATCATATCGACGACCCTGGCGCGGCCCTTCTCCGTCTGGATCTCGCCGGTCTCGGCGGCCTTGAGCAGCGCTTCGTCCGGCGCCGCGTCCCACAGGAAGTACGACAGGCGCGACGCCAGCGAATAGGCGTCGAGGCGCATGTGGCCCGGGTTCTTCTGATCCGGTTCGGCGGCCTCGGCGATCAGCATCGCCTTCGGGCTCATCAGGATCTCTTCGATCGACACCGCGAGGCCGGCGTAGAAGTCGCCCAGACGGTCGGCGCCGGCATTGGCATGGCTGACCAGTTCGGCCAGCTTGTCCTTCTCCAGCGGCTTGCGGAACATGAGACGCCCGACGCGGCTCAGCACCTGCGTCGCGCAGGCGGCGTCGGCGGCCTTCTCATTGGCCGGCTTGCAGGTGATGACGAAGTTGCGGCGCGTGGGCTCGATCACCTGAGCGGCCACGAACTGCGCGGTCTTCTGGTACAGCTCGAGCTGCGTGTCGTTCACGCCCGCGCGCGACGTGCCGAGGCGAAGCAGGCCGTCGACGCGTTCCACCGGCGCGAATTCGACGTCGGGACGAACGTCCGCGCCGAACACATAGGCCAGCGTGTTGAGATACTGATCGCGCGTGACCAGCCGCAAGCGGGGCGCGGCGCCTGACGACGCCGGTTCCACCGCCGCGGCGACTTGTTTGCCCGCCGCGGCCTTGGCTCCATCACCGCCCGCCGGTCCCGAGCAGCTCGAAAGCGCGAAGGCGGCCATGAGGCCGATCGCGCTGCCGCGCAGGAGCGAGGAGAGACGTACTTTCGAAGACACCAACAAATCCTCCGTTACTCGCGCGCGCGCGCTTCTGTCGCGGCGGCTTCCGCCGACTGCGTTCCGTGATTGACCATGCCGGCCACCTGAGCGCCCGGGTGCTGCACGAACACATGCACGAACTTCACGTCGAGCGCCGTGGAGATCGCGGTGTTCTGGCCGTTCGCGTCCGGGAACGCGTCCGCATTCTTCATCAGCGCGCGGTACAGCGTCGGGCCGGCCGTGCCGCCGTACGCCTGGTGACGCGAGTCGCGGGTCTTGTGCGAATGGTAGTACCAGGTCCATACGTCGGCGTACGCGCCCATGTAACCGTTCGCCTGCGTGTCCGTCAGGTTCAGCTGGAAGCGCATGTCGCGGTAGATGATGTCCGGGGCGCCGTCGCGCGGCGCGTAAACCGAGGCCGCCGGCATGATCAGGTCCTTGGCTTCCGTGGTCAGGACGCCGTCCTTGATCTTGCCCTTGAAGGTCGTGATGTAGCGCTTGCCCCAGCGCGTATCCAGCGTCTGCGAGCCGCCCGGCAGATATTCGTTGCCGGTGGCGTCCGTGATCAGACGGTCCTTGCCGCGGTAGGTGGTCAGGGTCACGTCGTCGTCGTTCTGCAGGCTGTCGACGTCCGTCAGTTCGATGACGAAGATGTTGTAGGTGGCGCGGCGCCATTGCGGCGTCAGCGTCGAGGTCTGGCCGTCGCGGTAGTTAAACGTGCAGCCGACCGTGCGGTAGATCTGGTTGTCGATGCCCTTCTCGCCGGTGTCGGGGTCCACGTAATCGTTGGGACCGACCTTGCCGTCGAGGTTCATGCCGCGGCCGACCTTGCCCTGCACTTCGTAGTACGGGACGTTCAGTTCCTTGTTGGTCGGGTTCCACAGTTCGCCCTCCCAGGCCAGGCGCGTGCCTTCGACGGTGCGCGCGCCGTTATCGGGGTAGAGCTTCTTGAACTGTTCGGGCGGACCGTCGTTCAGCGCCGTCGGGCACTGGGTCTTCGCATCCTTCGCCTGGTAGATCGAGCGGTTCTCGAACACCATCACATAGCCGATGGAGCGGTTCTGGACGCCGAGCGCACCTTCTTTCGCGGCCTGTTGCGCGCTGGCGCTGCCGGCCGTGAGCGCGAGACTCGCCGCGATTGCGAACGCGGAGACCTGAGTGGACAGAATGATGTGTTTCATCGACGGCCGCTCCCTGAAGTGTCCAGATACTGTTTGCGAAATTCCTCGCGGGTGAAGAAGGCGTGGAATCCATTGATCCAGCCGTTGTTCTCACCCCATGAATCCCCGTACGTGTCGCCGGGGTTCGTGTCCTTGAAGAAGTAATACAGCGGCCGTTCGCGGTACGTCCAAATGCGCGTCGCGTTCGGCGCATTCTCGTCGACGTACTTGCCCGTGGCCGTGTCGATGGTCTTGATCTGCCAGATCCGCGACGTCGAACGCTCGCTCGCGCCCGCGGTCACGTAGGGGAACTGCTTCACGCAGCGCGCCGCGTCGCCGCCGCCGCAGATCGCGAGGCGGTATTTCTGATTGAGCGACGGATGATCGCAGATCTGCTGATCAAGCGTGTCGTCGACGCAGGTGTAGATGTACACCGTGCGGCCTTCCGCGTTGGCCAGCACCTGGCCGCCGGGCGCGTCCTGAACCGCGAAGCCTTTCGGGAACGCGGGCGCGGGCTGGGTGAACACATTGTGCCAGCCCGGGATGTCCGAACCGTGGAAGGCGGCGCGCTGCTCTTCGCCGAGCATCGAATAGAGCGGCTTCTTGCGGTAGGTCCACTGGAACACGCCCGGAGAGCGTTCGATCACGCCCCAGTCGCCATGGACTTTCGGCGCCGAAGCATGCGCGAGCACCGGCGCGAAGGTTTCCTGACACGCCGCGTCGCAGTTCGACTTGTTGGCGCCGTCACGGTCCCACACATAAACGGAGAAACCCTTGATGTCGGTGAGCATGCGGCCCAGCGGCAGGGTCACGACTTCGAACTGCGCGGGAACGTCGGCTTCCGGCCCGATCGGCTTGCGCTTGGCGCCTGAATCGCCGCCGGCATGCATCCTGGCCGAGCCGATCACATCGCCCGGCTCGCGGTCGAGCGCGGAAGTATAGGCCGCGAGGCCTTCATAGGCCCACTGCTTGGCGCCGTCCGGACGCTCGACGATGGTCCACTTGCCCACCGGCTTCGCGCCGGCGTCCGCGAGGAACGGCGGCCACAGCGACGTGCAGGACGGGCGCGTCTCCACGTCCACTTCGATGAGGTTGGGCGGATAGGGCTCCTGGAAGCCCGCGGTCACGCGCGTGACCTTGTCGGTACATGTCGGCTTGCCTTCACGCTCGCCGCGCACACCCTGGTCGTTCTGATCGTTTTCCGGCCACACATACAGCGTGCGTCCGGCCGCGGTGGCGAACACCGGGCCGTCGACTTCCGTGCCGAGCACTTGAACACCGGCGGGCATCTGCTCCGCGATGAAGGCCTCCACCGGCACCTTGTTTTTCTGGGTCTGCGCATACGCGCCAGCGCCCGCAAACATGATAACCGCGGCCGCAGCGAAATGCGTAGCGCAACGAAGGTTCGGCATGCCTCTCCTCATTTGAACCAAAGCCCTTTTCGGGCGAACACCGCTTGAGCACAGGCGCGCCGTTTCAACGCGCCCCTCCACGCTCCAAGGCGATGTGCTTTTTTACCACAGAGTGTGGGAACCCCGCGGGGTTTTTTGCGGCTTCATCACGGAAAATCTTCGAGAATTCAAAGACCTCGCGGATCAGTCGGCGGTCCTCCGCGCACGCCCCGCGCACCCGGCGAAAAATGTAACAAACACGCCCTAACAGGCTGCGATTTCATGGTGAATCTCGATTTCGACGCGGCGCAAAACGAGCGGGTAAAGCGGCACAGGCGCAGTCTCGGTAAAAACCCAATCGGCGGATTATTGCCGATGGGCCTATGTAACGGAGACGCGCGCCCTTGGGGCCGACGCGCAAATCCGGGTCCGGAACGGGGTGTTGAACGTCAGAGTCGGCGGGCCGTTCAGGCCGCGCTCTCGGGCGCGCGGAGGTACGGCTCGACCTTGCCCTTCAGCGTGATGGTCATCGGGTTGCCGCGGCGGTCCAGGCTCTTGCCGGCGGCGACTTTGATCCAACCTTCACTGACGCAGTACTCCTCGACGTTGTTCTTCTCGACGCCGTTGAAACGCACGCCCACGTCCTGCTTCAGGACCTCTTCATTGTAGTGCGGGCTCTGCGGATTGACGGACAGACGGTCGGGGAGGGTTTCGGTCATGCATAAACTCGTCGTTGATGTCGCCCGGCTTCGCGCCGACGATGAGGACAATCCTGCGAAGCGCCGAAGGCGCGGAGCAGGATGGTGGAGGGGGAAGGATTCGAACCTTCGTAGACATAAGTCGGCAGATTTACAGTCTGCTGCCATTGACCGCTCGGCCACCCCTCCTAACCTGTGGAAATCGTTTGGGAAGCCGGTCTCTCGGAAGGGCCTCCAAGTAGGGGGTTGGTCCTTGCTTGTCAACGTGAAAGAACATCGTTACGCCGGGCAAAAAAGGACGATCAAAAAATGTCAAAACACAACCGTTCTCAACGGCCTGGACAAAAGGGCGCGCCGCAGGGCCGCCGCTCCACGCCGCCGGCCGAGCGCCAAATCGGCCGCCAGGATGCGGCGCGCGCCGAGCGTAAGGACGCCCCGGCCCACAAATCGGGCGAAGTCTGGCTTTACGGCCACCACGCGGTGGCGGCGGCTCTCGCCAATCCGTCGCGGAAGATTCTCCGCCTCATGGGCACCACGGAAGCTCTCGCGAAACTCACCGCGGAAGCCGGCAACCTCGGCCAGGCGCGCCCCTGTTCACGCCGCGAGATCGACGCCGTCGTCGGCGAGGACGCCGTGCACCAGGGCATCGCGATGCTCACGCGCGCCCTCGATCACAATCTGACCGACGTGCTTGAACTCTCGAGCGCCAATCCCAACGCCTGCATCATGGTGCTCGATCAGGTCACCGATCCGCACAATGTCGGCGCCATCTTGCGCTCGGCGGCTGCATTTGGAGCCGTCGCGGTGATCGCGCCCGACCGCCACGCGCCCGAGGAAAACGGCGTCATGGCGAAATCGGCGTCCGGCGCGCTGGACAAGATCGCCTACGTCAAGACCACCAACCTCGTGCGCGCGCTCGAGCAGATCAAGGAACACCGGTTCTGGGTCGTCGGTCTCGACGCTCACGCCAAGGACATGGTCGGCCAGGTCAAACTCGGCGGACGGATCGCGCTCGTGCTCGGCGCGGAAGGCGAAGGCGTGCGCCGGCTCGTGCTCGCGACCTGCGATCACGTCGCGAAGCTGCCCATGGCGGGCGACATGGAAAGCCTCAACGTCTCCAACGCGGCGGCCGTGGCGCTGTACGAAAAAGTGCGCCAGGACGCGGCAAAATAGCGGGCATTTAGTGAGTTGCCCTTTTAGAGGCCCGGCCCTATTTTCCGGGCCTCCTTGGATGGCCATGCCGGATTAGCTCAGCGGTAGAGCAGCGGTTTTGTAAACCGAAGGTCGGGGGTTCAATCCCCTCATCCGGCACCACCTGAAACCCCCACCCCGCGCGCCGAACTCCGCACCAAGATATTCAGCTGCGCCCCATCGCCCCGATCGCGCGCTCCCACAGCACCGCCACCGCTTGCTCCAGCGCGCCGGTGTCCACCGCCTCGCCGCGCTTGTCCGCTTCCACCTGCGCCGTCGCCGCGACTTCCACGGCGCGCGCGGCGTTTCCGAATTCATGAAGTTTGAACAGCCCGGCCGCGCCCGCGAGTTTATGCACGCGCATGATCAAACTCTCCGCGACGGACGCCTGCCACTCGCGCCGCAGCACACCCCATTCCCGGTCGATCTCCGCCATGGATTGCGGCAGGCTCGCGCGGAAATTCGCCGCCACCGCGGCGAGGCGCGTATCGCGCGGCGCGGCGGCGCGCGGACGTTCACCGAGTTTCAGGATCTCGCCGGCGATCACCGACGGGTCGAAAGGTTTGGCGAGAACGCCAGCGGCCCCCGCGGCGCGCAGCCGCGCGACCAGATCGGCATCCTCGCGCGCGGTCAGGAATATCACCGGCGGCATGTCGCCGAGCGCGGCCTTCAGATCGCGGTAGACGGCAAGGCCGTCCGTCCCGGGCATCGTGAAGTCGAGCACGATGATGTCCGGCGCCGCGGCCCGCGCGCCCGCGAGCGCGTCGCCGCCCGAGGCAAAGCTCTGCACATGCACGCCCGGCCGCACGCTCAGCGCCGCCGCAACCACCTCGCGGATGAAGGCGTCGTCATCCACGAGCATGACGGAGAGCACGCTCATACGCCGCCCCCGGCGCGCGCGGTCCTTATGCAAAGGCTCAAACGGTGGGTAGGAAATTTCATCCTGGGTTGTATAATCGGTTTTCGGGGAAGCCGCCGACTCCTCCGTCTGCGTCTCGTATCACATTGAAAACGCAATTTTTTTGGATGGATAGTTCCAAAGTTTCGCAGACCCCGCCGCGTATTCTCGTCGTCGAGGACGATCCCTTCGTCCGCGACGTCCTAGATATATACCTGCGCGGCGAAGGATATGAAGTCACCTTGGCGACCGACGGCAAGGACATGCGCGGCGTCCTCGCCGACACGCCCATCCATCTCGTCATCATGGATTTGCGTCTTCCCGGCGAAGACGGTTTCGCCCTGACGCGTTATCTGCGCGAGCAGTACAAGACCCTCGGCATCATCATCCTGTCCACGCGCCACGAGATCATGGACCGCGTCGTCGGCCTTGAATGCGGCGCCGACGATTATCTCACCAAGCCTTTCGAGGAGCGCGAACTGCTCGCGCGCATCCGCAGCGTCCTGCGCCGCACGGGCGCGCTCGCCGCCGCGCCGCAAACCGCCCGCGCCGAAGTCCCGCACGGCAAGCTCGCCTATCAGGGCTGGACCCTCGACCAGGACGCCGGCCTCTTCCGCTCCAAGAGCGGCGCCGAAGCGATGCTCACCGGCAACGAGTGCCGCCTTCTCGGCCACCTCATCCGCAACGCGGGCAGGGTGCAGACGCGCGAGGACCTGATGGACAAGGTCCTGTCGCGGGAGTGGGACCCCATGGACCGCAGCATCGACGTGCTGATCACGCGCCTGCGCCACAAGATCGAAGTCGATCCGAAGCGCCCCGTGATGATCAAGACGGTGCGCGGATCGGGCTACATCCTGTCGCCCGATGACGCGGCCGCGTCGGACACCGCGGCCTGATTTCTTTTCCTACACCGGCGTTTGCGCGGCCCGCGCCGGAGCGTTCGCGGCGCGGCGCCAGTCCGCGGCTTCATCGAGCGAGGCCCGCATCAACGTGCGCACACGCAGGCGTTCGTTCGCGATGGCCGCGGCGTCGCCGCCGCGCAAGGCGACTTCGAGCGCCGCCGCCGCCGCCGACACGCGCGCCGCGCCCGCGACGCCGGCGCTGCCCTTGATGCGGTGCGTCGCCGCCAGCGCGGCCTCCCACGCCTTCGCATCGACGCTGGCCTCGAGGTCCCGCAAGACCTCGCTCATCCCGTTCGACCATTGTTCGAGCACCGGCGCGAGACGCTGCGGATCGCTGCCGTACACGACGGAAAGCCCGCGCAGGTCCAAAAGCCGCGCGGGCGGCTCCGCCGCCGCAGCGGCGCTCACGCCGGTCCATGTCGGGTGCGCCCGCGCCGGCCCGATCCAGCGGCCGAGTTTGGCTTGCAGCGCGCTGATTTCGATGGGCTTGGCGAGATAATCGTCCATACCGGCCGCGCGGCACCGTTGCGCCTCGCCGGGCATCGCGTTGGCCGTCACGGCCACGATCGGCATATGCGTTTCGCCCTTCTCATCATTGCGGATGGCGCGCGTCAGCTCGAAACCGTCCATGCCGGGCATGTGGCAATCGCACAGCAAAAGCGGATAGCGCCGCTCGGCGAGCATCTTCAGGGCCGCGTGGCCCGTGGGCGCGATGTCGCAGTCGTAGCCGAGAATGGCGAGCTGCTGGCGCAGCACCTCTTGGTTCACCTTGTTGTCTTCCGCAATCAGGACCACCAGCCCATCGGCGCGCGCGGCCTGCACCGCGGCGTTGGAATCGATCAGGCGTTCCTGACGGCGCGCGACAACCGCCACGCCGTCGCCTTCCCGCGCGCCGCCGGTTTTCGCGACGGCGGCAAAAAGATCGCCGCGCCGCATCGGGTTGACGCGCACCGGCCAGACCGCCGAACGGATCGGCAGGCTCCCGGCGGCGCCGCGATGCAGCCACACGATCGAGGACAGAAGCTCCGAGCCCATGCGTCGCAGGGCGGCCGAGGTCGCCTCGACGTCTTCGGCTTCCGTGTCCGCTCCAAGCAGAACGATCACGCGCCGCCTCGCCGCCGGCACATGGCGGGCCAGCGCGCCGAGCGTATCGACACGAACGATGGTCGCGCCCGCGCTTTCCAGATAACGCGCGGCGATCCCCAGCGCCGCGTCGCCGGTATCCACGGTGACGATTTCCATGTCGTCCAGGCGAGGCCGCGCGATTTCGCCCGGAGCGATCTTAAAGGTCACATCGACGTCAAATCGCGTTCCCTCGCCCGGCCGGCTGTCAACCGAGATTTGTCCGCCCATGGCGTCCACCAGCGTGCGGCAAATCGCGAGGCCCAACCCGACCCCGCCCATGCCGCTCAAGGAGGCCTCGCGGCCGGCGAGTTGCCAGAACGGCTGGAACAAATAACCTTGCAGATCGAGCGGCACGCCCTGGCCGGTGTCGGTCACGCTGAACCGCAAGGTCGCGGCGCCCTCGCGCGCCGCGGTCGAGGAGACCGTCAACGCGACGGTTCCGGTGTCCGTGTACTTCACGGCGTTCGCGCCGATGTTCAAAAGCACCTGGCGCAGGCGCAGCGCGTCGCACGTCACCAGCGGCAACGTTCCTTCGGCTTCGCAGGTCAGCACAAGCCGCTTCGTTCCGGCGATGGCCGCAAGCAGGTCCGCCGTACCCTCCAGGATCGCCGCCGGATCGGCGGCGGAGTCCTCGAGCTTGATCTGCGCGGATTCCAGTTTGGCGAAATCGAGCACGTCGTCGATGATTCTCATCAGCGCGACGGAGGACTCTTCGGCCGTGGAGATGATCCGGCGCTGTTCGTCGGACAGGCTGGTGCGGTTGAGCACCTCGAGCATCCCGACCACGCCCATCAAGGGCGTGCGGATCTCATGGCTCATCACGGCCCAAATACGGGCGACATCCGCCGGCGCGACGGTGGCCGCTCCGGCTGCTCCCGGGGCCGCCGTTACGTTCTTCTCCGACATGGATCCCTGGCAAACACGCGTTCGAGCCCAAGCATAGGCGTCGGCAGGCACCCCGCCAAGGCTTGCGGGGCGTTCGCGCGGTGCTAAATTCGCAGGCCGTCGCAAGACAAGGACTCGATATGCCGCGCGATATGAGCGAACAGCAGCGTCCCGCGCGCAACGTGCTCGGCGGTACGTTGCAGATGTGTTCGGCCAAACCGGTGACCGGTTTTTTCCGCGACGGCTGCTGCAACACCGGCCCCGGCGATCTCGGCTCGCACACGGTTTGCGTGGTCATGACGGCGGAGTTCCTCGCCTACAGCAAACGCATGGGCAACGACCTATCGACGCCGATGCCGGAGTACGCCTTTCCCGGTCTCAATCCCGGCGACCGCTGGTGCCTGTGCGCGCCGCGCTGGCGGCAGGCGCTCGACGCCGGGCAAGCGCCGAAAGTCGTGCTCACCGCTACCCACGAAGGCGCGCTCGAACACTGTGAACTCGCCGACCTGAAGAAATACGCCGTCGATCTGATGTAGGGGGCTTGATGAAGAGATGCGCTGCAACGCGCGCCGCTTCCAGAAAGGCCGCCGCCTTTGCTCCTCGCGAAGCTTCGGCGCGCTAGAACGGCAGCGAGACGTGTTTGTCCACGACCACGGCCAGGAACACGCCGGCCAGGTACTGCATCGAGAACAGGAAATTGCGGCGCGCGAGATCGCGGCTCGGATCCTTCATCAGCCTCACGTTCAGCCACAGGAAGCGCGCGCCGAACGCCGTGGAGATCACGCCGTACAGAAGGCCGAGTTCACCGAAGACGACCGGCAGCATGGCCGAGACGACGAGCAGGATCGTGTTGCCGAAGATCCATTTGGCGCAAGCCGCGTCGCCCGCGATCACCGGGAGCATCGGCACGCCCGCCTTCGCATAGTCGTCCTTGATCAGGATGGCGAGCGACCAGAAGTGCGACGGCGTCCACAGGAACAGCGTGACCGCCATGAGGGTCGGCAGCAGCCAGATGTTCGGATCGACGGCGGCCGCGCCCGCGAGCACGGCGAAGCTGCCGGCGGCGCCGCCGATGATGATGTTGGTCCAGTGCTTGCGCTTGAGCCACACGGTGTAGACGACGCCGTACACAAAGGCGCCAAGGAACAGGTGGGTCGCGACAACCCAATTAAAGGCTATCGCGGCGAGCACGCATCCCGTCACGAGCAGCACACCGGCGAACAGCAGCGCCTTGCGCGCGTCGGCCATCGTACCGGCCGCGAGCGGACGGTTCGCTGTGCGCGCCATCAGGCGGTCGATGTCGCGGTCGTAGTATTGATTGAAGACGGCCGAGCCCGACGAGCCGAGCACCATGGCCACGAACAGCACGACGAGCTGCCACGCATCGACATGGCTCGCCACCGCCGCATAGCCCGCCATCGCGCTGATCGCGATGA
>JAYSFT010000057.1:0-16405 GCA_041913245.1 Rhodospirillaceae bacterium
CAGCTGACTCTTAATCAGCGGGTCCCAGGTTCGAGTCCTGGTGCGCCCACCATTTAAAATCAATAACTTAATACAATTTTGAAAGCCGGTAGCTCGGCTCATTTTCGCGAATAGTAATCACCGAGTAATCACAGTGGGCAAGGCGTCGAACTTGGCCTGCTGCTGCAGGCTGTTCACGCCCGGCGGTCTGGTCGCTTCCTTCTTCAAGGTGAGATGCATACGCTCGTGGCGGTCGTTCTGCTGGGGCTGCCCCGGCTTGATGCGCTCGATCTGGATTCCGAGGCGCAGCCACCACCCCGAGAGCTTGCTTAAGTTGAACAGGGCGTTGGGCGAGGCAAAGGGCACGCCATTGTCGGAGCGGATGCCGTAAGGCAGGCCCCGGTCCCGGAAGAGGCGCTCAAACGCAGTAAATGCAAGCTGTTCTCGGGTTGATTCAAGGGCTTCGCAGAGAAGTACGTAGCGTGAGGCGTGATCGGTGACGGTCAAGGGGTAGCAATAGCGCTGATCGCCGAGCTTGAACTCGCCCTTATAGTCCGCACACCACAGATCATTCGGCGCCTGGCCCAGAGACAGCGGCGTGCCTACGGCACGATTGCGCCGACGGCCCATGCGCTTGACCAGGCCGTGGCGGTCCAGGACTGCGTGGATCGTGCTCTTGGTCGGCACCTTTACGGTTTCTGATAAGCCGGGTTCACCAGCAATCGGTGGTCCGTAAGACTGTTTAGGAAGGCCACCAAATCAGCGACTTGCTCGTCAGATACCTGGAATCCGGTGATGAGCGGATCGCGGATGGGGCTAGGTCCATGTGGGCTGGTCGAGGCCAAACCACCAAGCGCGTAGTGCTTGCGGATCACATCCTCGAGCGTCGCAATCGAGCCGTCATGCATATAGGGAGGCGTTAAGGCAATATTGCGTAGAGAGGGGGATCGAAATCGTCCCTCATCGTCGGTAGCGCCGGTAACAAGGCGCGCCCCCGCATTATTCGCGGGATAGGCCCCTTTACCATCCAGATTGTAGAGGCCGGTATTATGAAACCCGATCTCCGGGAACGGCGTCGCCGCGCTTTGAAAGTTGTCCGTGAAATTAATGCCGCCGTGGCAGTGGGAGCACTCCAACTCCTCGCCGAAGAACAACGCTTCGCCGCGTTTTGCCGCATTCGAGATCGCGCTTTCTTGCCCGAGTCGTTTATAGTGATCGTAGGGGCTATCGAACGAAACGATGGAAAACACGAATGAAGCTAGACCGCCAGTGAGCACCTCAAGATCAAACTGCGACTTTTCAGGGTAGGCACCGCGCAAAAGTTTCAAATAGGCAGGATCGGTCGAAAGGCTCGTAAAGAGTTCTGCCTCCTGCCCGCCACGGCCCATTTCGGTCGGATTGTCCCCGAAAATTGGTATGAGGACCTGCGTCGTCAATTGTTTGAGAGTCGGGTTAGCCCAATTGAGCACGGGCATATAGGCGAGATTGGCAAGACCTGGCACATTGCGCACACCGGGTTCACCGTGAACACCGGCATGCACAACCTGTCCATCCGTAAATGCACGCCCCTGTAAGTGACAGGTGGCACATGACATCGAGCCATCCGCTGACAGTCGCGTATCATAGAATAGGTGCCGGCCCAACTCGACCTTGCCATTAGACATCGATGCTGTGATTTCGCTGGGCGGCTGCGACATCCACTCGGGCACAGCTAGTCTGTAACCGGCATCTTTGGCGGATGCGCTGATGACAACCCCGGCCACAATGGTCAGGGCGATCCAAGGCAGAATACGAAACATCTAGCGTCCTTTCCTGAAAACCCGCTGCGGGCGTGTTGGCTGACCTGGAAAAGGCAGACCAAACGCGTCTAACACGCCAGCGCATTCGGGATCTTCCGTCCCAGACATGCAGCCCGGAGGTGTATTCGGCGTGTTAAAGCGGGGGTTTGAGGCAGCCATAATCGCGGTCATATCTACCGTCACGATGTCCTTGGCGGGATCGAATTGCTCGAAGCGGACCGCAATGTGGTTCGGATTCTTGCATGCGACCGACGGTGAGGTGGTCGACGAACCGGGTTCGCATCCAGTCCCTCCTATATGGATGGAAAAGCCAGCGGCCTTGCCCGTCTGGTCGCCGGGCTCGGGCTGCGCCTCCATATCGATTTTGAAGAAGCGGTAGCCGGACCTCCAAGCCCAGAACATCGAAGTGTAATTGAGTGGGACCGGCGCCTTCGTGACGTCGCCGTGATTGAGCGCGAACGGAATGCCGACTTCAAACTCAAGGCCTGTGTATTCGCCCCTTGCAACGCTGCCCTTTACCGAGGGATTTATGCCGGCATTTCCGCCGCGACACGGGCCAGAACCATCCTCGAAGTCGACCAGCGCAACGTCGCGATATTGCCAAAGCCCGTCTTGATCCAGTTTGAGAGGTACTTTCTGCCCTCGCCGGTCCAGTAGTGACACGCCGGTCACATAGAACCTGAAATCGGTGGGGCGCACTGTTGCAGCAGGACGTCCGATCCCTGCATAAGTCGCGCCACACCGAAATGGTTCAGCGCCCACGACACCTGCGAAGCGAATTTCGACAGGTTGAGCAGGCGCCGAGGACGTTTTCCCACCCGTGCTTTCGACTGTACTGCAACCGACCAGAGGCAGTACGACCAGCAGGAGAACGCCAGCGAATGCGATCTCCTTTGCTTTAGAAGAAGAGTTGCACATTTCTAGTACCTCGCCGTTATGGTCGCCCGAACGCTGCGACCGACTTCAAAGGTATTCGGGTTGGCAGTGCTGTTCTTGTACAGCGCGTAGCGCTTGTCGAAGATATTGGTGAGGCCCAAGTCGAGCCTGACCGGCAAACTTTGAGGTGAAACGGAGACAAACACATCGTGGACGTCATAGGCCGGACGCCGCCGTAGCACGGTTGTGTCGTAGCCCTGGGCCCAAACGATTTGCGACGCCCAATTCGCTTTAACGATATCCGAAATCGCGTAACTCGCACCGAGGATGAGCTTATCCGGGGGCGAGAATAGATTTTCCCCGGTGTTGCGGTCGGTGCTGCGTACCCGGCTGTAAGCAAGGCTCACGTCAATCGGGCCGGTGCCATAGGACGCTTCTGCTTCAACACCGATGCGCTTTGCCTTGCTAACATTCTGATACTGGAAGATCGATCCTGTGCCGGTGAACGGTGCGCTGCGTGGAAATGTGCCAATCACTCGGGACGCAATCAGGTCGTTTACGTTGCTTCGGAACCATGTGAGTCGGGAGGCGAAGCGATCATCGGCTCTGAACATCTCAGCCTGCGAGTAGACGACGCCAACGTCGACTTCGGTCGCGCTTTCTGGCTTCAGGGTTGGATTGGCTGAAAAGTTGGACAACGCTGCGTTTCGGACTAGATTTTGGAAGAGTTCCGACACGGTAGGCGCGCGATAAGCTTCTCCGTAACTGACATAAGTAAGTAGGCCCGACTGCGGCCGCAGCGACGCGGTTCCCTTGAATGTCACCCTATCGTTCGTCTGGCTTGCAACCCCGGCCGCGTCGGGATTGGTCTTGAACTGATCCCAGCGGAGAACGGGCATCACCGATAGCCAGGAAGTCAGGACGATTTCATCCTGCGCAAACGCGCCCACAACGGCCTGGCTACCGAGTGGATTAACCGGGTCGGAAGCGCCATTGCTGTAGTTCGCATTGCGTTCTTCGTAGCCGTCGAAACCCAGTGTGAGCTTGTTTGTGATATTGGAAAATGCGTAGTCGACCGTTGACAGCAGAGAGCCGCCTGTCGTCTGCGTCTTTATATCCGAAGCAGCGAGCGTCAGATAGGCGTCGGTCGCCCAGCGCTGCGACGTGCGGTAAAGAGTGCCGCGCATATTCCACGCATCTGAAATATTGCCGGTCAGATTGAAGATGCTCTCGTTGGCCGTGACGTTGTGCGGCTGGCGCAGCGTAAAGGTATTGTCCGCCTGCGGATTGTTTGGTCCGAAATCATCAAGTGTGTAGTACTTATGCGATAACTCGGCGCGGAAGTTGCTTCCCAGTCCTGCGCCGATCTTAGCCATAAAGGTCTTAGTGGTGCTGCCGGAAGGGTCGAGTTTATCGCCACCGCCCTGGCGAATATTGCCCGAATCCCGGAATGCGCCGGCGATCAGCGCATCAAACGTTTCTGCGCGGCCATAGACCTGAGCGCCGTAGCGTTGGGAACTATCGCCGGACTGATATTCGGCGAATGCGCGAGCCCCAAAGTTTCGCCCTGCGTTGAGTTGGCTTTGCGCCGAGATCGTCTCAAACGCCATGACGCCGCCGAGCCCACCGGCGCCATAACTTGCCGAGCTGGCGCCCTTCAAGACTTCCACCCGGCTCAGGAAACTGGGATCGATATAGAGCGGCGAGCGCAGAGTCTCGATCGTGTTTCGCCGTGCGCCGTCAACAGTGATGATGATCTGACGTCTGTCGAAGCCACGTATCGCTGGCATTTCGCCCTGCGCACGCGGGCCGCCCCCAACGTTGACATTTGGGATTAACCTAAGCACGTCGAAGGCGGATTGTGACTGGCGCGAAGCGATGTCTTCGGCTGTCACTACTGATACAGGAGCGGCTGTGTCCGAAAGTTTGCTTTCTATGCGGGTTGCAACAACGACTATTTCATCCAGTCGATTGCGTTCACTAGTATCTGCAACGCGTGCATTTTTATCGCTTAAGTCGTCTGCCGCAGCAACCGGGGTGGCAAGCGCACTTAGGGCAAAGGCCGTTAAGTAGGAGCGGATAGTCTTCCGAGGACGAGAGGAGTTCATGTTTGTTCTCACGTAAAACGGCTTCGAGCCGCGAGTGGGCATCGCCGTAATTTGCGATCTATATCCGGGATTTTTTTGACGCGAGGCAAAGCGCTCACGCGCTGCTAGCAGCGTGTACGTCCGCGTGTCACAATTGCACTCGTCAGATGCGAGGCGGGGCCCGCGACGCATAGGGAGCCCTTGGAACAGCAAGCACAAACTTGCTCTCCCCTGAGCGATAGACAGCTAGGACCCGGGCTTCTGGAAGTTTAAGAAGAACAGGGGGCGGCGACGTGAAGGACGCCCTGGCCGCCAAAGGGCCACAAAGCACGCAGTCCGCATGACCTTTGTGGCTGTGACCGCCATTTTTGGCTGGATCGGTGTAGCCATCGTTATGGGCGGCACCGCCCACGCCACCGGCCATCCAAGTCCCGTCGGGCATGAAGTGTCCGCCCGAAGAGTGGTCGTAAGAGTGGCTGCCGCCATTTTGAGGCGACGCCGCAAGAGCTACCTCGATGACGTTGCGCGATAAATCATTCTGGGCAATGCCGCTTACCAAGAGCGCAAGCAGCCCTAGCCAGAACGATAATCCGCAGCGGAGTTTCCGCACTTTCATTAACGGCATAGCCCCCGCTAGGATTATATTGCAGGCCCGAAAGAACCGCAACGTAAGCGCCATTGAGTGCTTAGGGTTTGATTGCCAAACTACATGCGCTGCGCTGCCTGCCGTTGATTTGCGTCAATGCGGCGGGCGGGTACATCTGGGGTGAGGTCTGTCACGCGGCGCGCGCTGCTGGCTTAAGAAGGGCCGACACTACGCCATTTGCCACAAAGCGATGATCATCATCATGAACAACGCAAACATTGCACCAAGCAGGATCAGGAGGTCGGGCATTCGCCGCAAGATGTCCTTGAGCAATCCGAGCAGGCCATCTTTGAAATCTGCCGCCCTCACTTCTTATCTCCAAAGGGCCGGTTCCGGAAATCGCCCCTTCTAATGGCCTCTTCGATAATGCTTGCGCCGCCAACAGGTAGGCCGCGACCTACTTGATTGTTGTAAAGGTCCTGAAGACGTTCGCCCTCGGTGTTTTTTCGGGCGCCAATCACCGGAATCGGAGCTCCAGCGATGCTCTTCAGCTTGCGGGCGTCAGACACGTCCATCCCACCGAATCTGGAGCGCCACTTGTAGAACGTGGCGTCGCTGACGCCGTGCTTGCGGCACACCTCGGCGGCAGACAGCCCGGCCTGGTGCTCCTTCAGTATCCCGATGATCTGCTCTTCCGTGAACCTGCTCTTGCGCATCGTCCGTCTCCTTCATGGAGAACAGAACCCTAACCCATAATCGGGGACGTTTCAGGGGAGCAGGTCAGTACATTTATGATGGTGCGCTCGACGTCTAATTTTCGTCAAGCAGTATCGACATTCACCCAAGTAACGGCAGTAAATCACGAGAGCCAGTTTTGTCGCACCCGCCACTAAGTTATTGTTTCAATTAACCAGCCGCACGCTTGGTGCGCCCAGCTGCGCGCTATTCTTCCTGATACAGGAATAGCCGCCGACATTGGGTCAGCCTCGACCTCAGGCGGTCTACGAGCAGGTCGATGACGGGGTGGCGAATGCCCGCCGCGATGACTGCGCTTCGCACCCCCTGCATTTCCGCTTCTGTGCGGTCGATCATGTCCAGGACGCGATCTCGCATGTCCTTCGCCTTGACGCCGACTTCGGCTGCAAGGGCGCTCCAATCGCGCGGGCCAATGTCGGCCAAGCGATATTTCTTCCCGACTTTCATGGCGAGTTTGAGCTTCTTGGTATTAAGGGCGTCGTAAGGCAGGGCGCTGGCGAGATCGTAAAGTGGTGCGAGGCGTACCCGTCCTCCGGCACCGATCAGCAGGGAATAGTTTTTGGCATGGGCATCGCTGCCTGCAATCAGCCAATTGAAGATGAAAGCATCGAGGAAGGTCGCGACATCTTCGCCCCGCGCGCTCGAATAATCGCGCAGCAGGGTGGCGATGGCTTTTGCGCCGGGGCCGCCTTCATTCTCGTATTTCTTGGCGGGGTGAAGGGCGAGGGCCTGGCATATATCCTCCTGGTGTGCCCGTAGGATCTCTTCCTTGGTCACGACGCGGTCGTAACGTTCGACGACAATCGCCAATTCGTCTTCAAAGCGCACGATCTCGGATGTGGCTGTCGGCAAGCCAACAGTCCTCGCCAAACGCAAACAGAAATGTTCGTTCTCTGCGTGGCCGTCGAACTCACCCGTAGGCGGTTTAAGGATATGGGTCGTGGGTGTACGGCCTGAAGGTACGCCCCATCGGCGACCGTCCTTCAAGAGCGCGGTCTTGGGTTGGGCGCCGGCGAGACTGAACTGTCCTGTATCGCGCGGGGCTCGCCACGCAGAATGATCGGCTTTTAAAGCCTTCAGGCGTTGAGCAATCTCGGCGTTCGTAAGCCATGCCGTTTTTGATGCGGCAGCGTTAAGCACGACCTCAACGCGTTCGGGTGTGACAAATTGTACGGCTCCAGCACAATCCTCTCCCACGTTAGCGATGAGAGCGTATGGATTGCCTGGCGAGACATGGAATTTGCTAGCCCATTTTCCCAACACACGCTCGTTGTCGGGCAATAGGCCCCACAGGAAATTGACAATCGGTGTGTGATCGTGATCCGCCGCGCTCAAAGGCATCGAAAGCGAGAGCGGATAGGCGTCTGGGTCGTCCTGCCAGTCTTTGGCATATGTGAACGAAAGCCGTGCTTGTGGTTTCCGGCGCACACGTCCGATTTCCCGCCCATTGATGAGCGCAATCAATTCGGGCGTCATTTCAAATTCCGTTTAGAGTTACGGATGATTTGGTCGATATCAACGCGGGCTGTCTTGTCTGGTCGAGTGGGACGAGGGGTATCGAAGCTGATGGGCATACCCAGAGCGTCTAGCGTGCGCAGTACCAACCCGACGCCGGCCCCCGGCTTTCCCCTTTCAATGTCGATGATCCACTGACGGCTGACGCCCACATGAGATGCGAGGGTCTGTTGATCCCAACCCTTGCGGCGTCGATGATCCCTTATGGCAGCTCCAAGATCGGTTGCGGTTCGGATAAGCATGGCTCATGCCTAATGTCATCGATTGTCGACATTATAGAATGTAATCGATCGCTGACAATCGCTAATGTCATCGATCATATACTTTTATAAATGTAACCGATTAACGACCTATTGAAGTGAGACCGGCATCGCCGGTCCTTGGCCGGCGCCGAGGGCGCTGCCGGGTTTTTCCACCAGCACATAGGTCGTCGACGCCACCACATAGGCGTCCGGCCGCGGCGTCAGCCACCGGTCCAGCGGGCGCACCAGGACATGGCTGAGGCCGTACCACAGCGCCCGCGCCGGCCAGCGCAGAAGGCGGGGCGTATAGTGTGCGATGAACGCCGCCACGATGGTGCTCACGGCCCAGGCGGGGCCCACGCAGACATCGCACTCAAGCACCTTGAAGCCGGCGCGCCCGAACAGCCGTTTCTGTCCCAGGTGCGTGAAGTTTTGAAAGTGTGACGGATAGCCGTGGAACGGCTGCAGGAACGGTGTGCACACATAGGCCAAGCCGCCCGGCTTCATGACGCGAAACAATTCGCGCGCGGCGTCGTGCGGATCCTCAAGATGCTCGAAAACCGCCTCGCAGTGAACGGCGTCAACGCAGTCGTCCGCCAGCGGCAGCCGGTGCGCGTCGCCGACGATGTCCACATTCTCATGCCGCGCGATGTTGAGATTCGTCACGCCGGGGTGCGCGCGCGAGGGGCCGCCGCCCAAGCCGAGCACCACGCCCTGTCCGCACATCGCCAGCACACGCGCTTCGGCGGCGCGGCTGGTCTGCGTGCGATAGTCGGTGCGGGGCGAACGGGCCATGGAAGGTTGCGTTGCGTCGGGCGTGCGGGAAGGACAAAGCGCGGATAGCCAACTGCTATTCCAAATCCCGGCCGGCCGGTCAAATCTTAAAGCCCTGAAGGAATTCGGTTTTCCCGCCCTTTATGATAACCCCTATATAATAAGGGGCCGCCGCGGCGCGTGCGGCCTCCCGGCCGCGCCCGCCCCGTGGCACACTGGCCGCGTTGCCCTGAAGGAGAAGTCCATGCTCTCTCGTTTGCTGGCGGTTTTGTTCACCGTCGTCGCGCTCGCAGGATGCGACATCAACGCGGTGCCCCGCATGGATGAGGAGGTGAAAGCCTCCTGGAGCCAGGTGCAGAACCAGTATCAGCGGCGCGCCGACCTGATCCCGAATCTGGTCGAGACCGTGAAAGGCTACGCCGCCCACGAGAGCCAGACCCTCGAAGCCGTCATCGCGGCGCGCGCCAAGGCCACCTCGATGCAGCTTCCGGAAAACGTCACGCAGGACCCCGAGGCCTTCCGCCGGTTCCAGGAGAATCAGGCGGGCCTCACCAGCGCGCTCGCCCGTCTCATGGTCGTGGTCGAGCAGTATCCGAACCTGAAAGCCGACCAGCAGTTCATCGCGCTGCAGTCCCAACTCGAAGGCACGGAGAACCGCATCGCGGTCGCGCGCAAGGACTACATCGCCACCGTGCAGCGCTATAACACCGAGCTGCGAACGTTTCCGGGCCGCTTTGTCGCCGCCGTCCTCTATCCCGACGCCAAGGTGAAGGAGACCTTCACCGCCAACGAAGCCGCCCAGCAGGCGCCCGCCGTCAAATTCTGATGCGCCGTCTCCTCTTCACGCTTCTGCTTGTCATCGCGGGCGCGGCGCAGGCGGCCGGGCTTTCGTTTCCGCCCCTGGCCGGACGCGTCGTCGATCAGGCCGGTATTCTCTCGTCGCCGGCCGAGCAAACGCTCACCGCCGAACTTGAGGCCCATGAGCGGGCGACGAGCCAGCAGGTCGTCGTCGCCACGGTCGCCTCGCTCGAGGAGCGCGACATCGCCGAGTACGGCGTCGAACTCGGGCGGGCCTGGGGGATCGGTCAGAAAGACAAGAACACCGGCGTCATCCTTCTGGTCGCGCCCAACGAGCGCGCGGTGCGCATCGAAGTCGGTTACGGCCTCGAAGGCACGCTCACCGACGCGGCCTCCCGCCTCATCATCGAAAACGTGATCCTGCCGCAATTCCGCGCGGGGAATATGGAAGCGGGCGTCGTCGCCGGCGTCGGCGCGATGCTCGGCGTCTTGCGCGGCGATCCGGATGCGATCGCCCAACCGGCGCCGGTCCGCTCCCGCGACCCCGGCGAAATCCCCATCATCACCATCCTCATCGTCATTTTCCTGATCACCCGGTTCGGCCGCAAACGCCGTGGCCTCTGGCCGGCCGTTCTCGGCGCGTCGTCCGTGTGGACAAGCGGTTCGCGCCGCGGCGGCGGCGGATTTGGCGGTGGATTCCGCGGCGGCGGCGGTTCCTTCGGCGGGGGAGGCGCGTCGGGCCGATGGTGACCTTGACCGACCGCGACCGGGAAGATCTCGCGCGCGCCGTGGCCGCGGCGGAAAAGCGCACCAGCGCCGAAATCGTGCTCTCGGTCGCCGAAACCTGCGACGACTACCGCGTTCACACGCTGCCCTACGCCGCGCTCTGCGGCTTCCTCGTGTTCGGCGCCCTCGCGGTGTTTGTGCCGGACCTGCATGTCCGCATGGCTTTTCTGGCGACGGGCGCCGCGGCGCTTCTCGCCGGTCTCGCCCTCCAGTGGCAGCCCTTGCGCCTTCGCGCGGCGCCCCGGGCCGTGCGCCAGGAGGCGGCGGAACGCCTCGCGCATCTGGAATTCGCCGCCCTTGTCGCGGGTCGCACGTCCGCGGCGAACGGCATCCTGATTTTCATCGCTCTCGCCGAACATCACGCCGAGATCGTGGCGGAGCCGGGGCTTTCGGATCATGTTCCGCAAGCCGCCTGGCAGAAGATCATGGATGCTCTGACCGCCGACCTGGCGGCGGGGCGCGTCCGCGCAGGCGCCGAGGCCGCCATCGCGGCTTGCGGTGACGCCGCCGCCGCGGTGTTCCCGCCGGCGGCGGACGACCGCGACGAACTTCCCAACGCCGCGCATACGGCGCGGTAAGGCCGCGCGCGGCGCGGCCGGGCTGGGTCAGGCGCCGGTCTTTCCCGGCTTCTGCCAGAAGAACTGCACCGTGCGTTTCTGGAAGTTCAGCGCCACCTGGTCGAACAGCTTGAGCACGTCCATGCCCAGCAGCAGCGCGCGGTCGCGGTTGAGGCCGAGCCGCCGGAACGGCTGCGCATCGGTGAAGGCGATGGGCAGGTTCGCCACCACCATGCCGCCCACGCGCAGGCGCTTCACCACCACCCAGTCGACCGGCGTGGTCTCGCCGGTGATGCTGACCAGCGTCGCCATCTTGAAGTCCGACAGCGAGCCGGTGCGCTGCATGAAGCGCTTCAGGGTCTGGTTGCCGACGCTGGTCTCCGAGCCGGTGTTGATGATCACCGAAATCCCGTCGTCGTCGGTGCCGATGCCGGCATTCGTGAGGACAAGCTGACCGAGCTTGCTGCGCGCGGTCACGGTGATGGTCTCGCCCTCCCAGTCCTTGTCCACCACGGGGTCGGCGTTCATCGTCATCGTGCCGGTGCGCAGGTTCAGAACGATGCGCTGGGATTTGAGGGCGTCGATGCCGAGCACGCCCTTGGCGCCGATATTGCGTTCGCTGAACTTGGGCGCGGCCTTCGGCGCGAGGCGCACGCCGTTCACCTCCAGCGGCGGCAGCATGGCGCTGGCGATGCTTTCGCGCCCCGTCATGGTGTGAATGGTGGTTCTGGGCCCGTCCGCGAGCTTGAGTTCGGCGGCGAGTTCGCTGGCGATGATCGTGCGTTCAAGCGCGGTGTCGACGATGAAAGGAAAGGGGCCCTGTCCGCCGATGGAGATCGGCACCGACATGCGTGCGCCCTTGTCGACGGACGCGCCGAGCAACTGAGGTCCCGGATCGCTACCGGGGATCGCCGCGTCCTGCGCGGCCGCCAGCCGCGCGAAAAGGCTGGTGGGTCCCGCGAACGCCGCCGCGTTCAAGAACGCAAGCGCGCCGCGCCGGCTCAACGGTCCTGCCATGATCGCCTCCTCTAAAGCCGGGCGTATTTTAGCCCCTCCGCAAAGCCGCCTAAAGCGCCGCGTTACGGGCCGCGGGGCCGGATCAGCCTGCGTCGGGGACGGCGATGGGCGCCGGCTGCTGTCCGGCGCGCGCGGCGAGGGCCGCATAGGCGGCTTCCAGCGCGCGTGTATAACGCGCGGTGTCGTAGGTGGGACGGGTCTTGAGCTGGGCCGCGAGTTTGGCCTTCAACGCCGCCGCTCCCTTGATGTCGCGGGCGACCGCAAGGGCCTTGGCCTCATAGTCGGCCCAATCGGCGGCGATCAGCTCCGGCATCCCGAGCGACGCGACAAGGCTGGCCGCGACGCGCCCGGAGAAGGTCTCGCCGGGCCGGGTCAGCACCGGCAATCCGGCTTGAAGCGCATCGGCGGCCGTCGAGTGCGCGCCGAAGGGAGATGTGTCGAGAAACAGGTCCGCGAGCGCATGGCGGCCGAGGTGTTCGGCCATCGGCGCGCGCGGCGCGAACACCAGGCGGACGGGATCGATGCCGCGCCGTTCGGCCTCGACGCGCAAATTGCGCTGGGCGGTATCGTCGCGCACTGCGAGCCACAACACGCTCTCCGGCACGGCGGCGAGCAGGCGCATCCAGATCGCGAAGACCGCGGGCGTGATCTTGTAGGCCGAATTGAAACTGCAAAAGACAAAACCCGTCTCCGGCAGGCCGGCTTCGGCCCGGCTGGGCGGCGCGGCGATCGCGCGGCTGTCGTCGGGCGGGAAGAAACAGCATGGCAGCGTGACGATCTTCTCGGCGTAGTCGGCGCGGCGCGCCTCGGGAATGACGACGTCATCCGCGATCAGGTACGGGATCGCCGCGTTCGCCAGGGTGCCGGGATATCCCAGCCACGCGGCCTGCACCGGCGCGGCGCCGTAACTGAAGATGCCCGCGCGTGCATGGCTGGTGTAGCCGGTGAGATCCACCGCGACGTCGAGGCCAAGCTCGCGCGCCATGGCGGCGGCGGCCTCGTCGGACATGGCGCTCACATCCACATATCTTTCGGCCGCGGCGCGCAAGCGGGCCTGCACGGCGTCCGGTTTGAGCGGCGCGATCTGGAACGCCGTGATCTCGAAGCGCGTGCGGTCGTGCCGCTCGAACACACCGGCGAGCGCGTGCCCGACGGGATGATCGCCGAGGTCCGCGGAGAAATACCCGATGCGCAGCCGACCGGCGTGCGCTGGTATCGGCGCCGCGTCCGGAATGCGCCGCGGCGAGACCAGCGCGGTGTAAAGCCCCGCCGCGCGCCGCTGCTGCGCGGCCGACGACGGCAGGGATAAAATGTTGAAAGGCAGGCTCGCGAGCTCACCGGCGTCGATCCGCGCCAGGATCGCCGCGCCTTCTTCCTCCGCGCCCTCCCAGTCGCACACGCTTTTACGCAGGTTCAGCGCGGGCCCCGCCGCCATCGGCAGCCTGGGGTCAAGGGCAAGCGCGCGGCGGAAACTCGCGAGCGCCTCGTCCGCGCGTTTCATCAGGTCCAGCACCACGCCGCGGTTGCTGTACGCCAAAGCAAAATCGGCATTGGCGGCGATGGCGGCGTCGAAAGCGGCCAGCGCCTCGGCGTAGCGGCCCAGCTGGATCAGGGCGACGCCGCGGTGGTCGTGGGCCTCGGCCAGGCCGGGGTCGAGGCCCGCGGCCTTGTCGCCGCTCGCGACCGCGTCCGTGAAGCGCCCGAGCCGCGTGAGCACCATCGTGCGGTCGGAATAGGCCTTCGCATAGGCCGGCGTCAGCGCGACGGCCGCGTCGATGCTCGCCAGCGCTTCGTCGAGGCGGCCGAGTTTGGAAAGCGCGCCGCCGAGGTTGTTGCGCGCCCGCGCGTCCTTTGGGTCGAGGCGCAACGCGCGCTCGAAGCTCGCGGCGGCGTCCTTGAAGCGCCCGAGCGTGAGCAGGAAGGATCCGTGATTGTTGTGCAGGCCCGCGATGTCGGGGCGCAGTTTCAAGGCGCGTTCGTTTTCCTTCACGGCGTCCTGAATCCGCCCTTGCGCGAAATCCATCAGCGCGAGCTGCGCGTGGCTTTCGGCGTGTTTGGAATTGCGCGCCAGGATCTGCCGGTAGGCTTTGCGCGCTTCGTCGAAGCGCCCGGCCTCCTGGTGGGCGCGCGCCGTCTGGAGGGCGATGGCTTCCAGCATCGTTAGACCTCGAAGAAGCTCGCGTCGACCGGCTTGTTCGCGAGGATCTCCTCGCGCGTCAGGCCCTTGATCTCGTGCGGGAAGATCAGCCACTTGTCGGTCTCGTGCACATAGAAGTCCGGCTTGAGCCGGGTCTTGTTGCGCAAGGGTTTGTAGTAGGCGGTGGCGACGCGGATGTCCCCGGCGAGGTTGTTGCGGCAGCGTTTGGCCAGTTCGGCGAGAATCGCCTCGATGCTGCGCCCGCTGTCGAACACGTCGTCGACGATCAGCACGGAGCTGTCCGGACGCAGCGTGTCGACCAGGTAGTCGAGGGCGTAGACCTTCACCAGCGCCGCCTGTTCGTCGATGCCGTAATAGGACGACGTGCGGATGGCGATGTGGTCGGTGTCGAGACCGTGATACTCGAGCACCTCTTGCACGGCGATGCCCACCGGCGCCCCCCCGCGCCACACCCCGACGATATGCGAAGGCCGGAACCCGCTGCGCAGCACCTGCATCCCGAGCGCCATGGAATCGCGCAAAAGGTCGTTCCCGGAGATGTAGATCTTTTCGATGTCTTTATGGCTCACGTCGGCTCCCGGCGCTTTGGTCGGATGGGGGCGCAGTCTAGCCGGATGCTTTCGATATGCTAGGTTTGGGTGAGGGGAAGACGATAGGCGAGGGGGATACCTGTGACGCACGCAGCGATGGCCGCGTTTCTCGAGCGGCGGTTCCAGCTGGCCGAGCGCGGCGCCAATGTCCGCACGGAAGTTTTGGCGGGTGTCACCACCTTCCTCGCCATGGCTTATATTATCGCCGTAAATCCGGCGATTCTCGGCCAGGCCGGCATGCCGGTCGCCGCCGTGGCCGCCGCCACCTGCTTTTCGGCCGGCTTCGCGACCCTCCTCATGGGCCTCAGCGCCAATATCCCCCTCGCATTGGCCCCGGGCATGGGGCTCAACGCCTATTTCACCTTCACCGTGGTCAAGCAGATGGGCGTGCCGTGGGAAGTCGCGCTCGGCTGCGTCTTCTTCTCCGGCGTCGCCTTCCTGATCCTGACGCTGACCGGGATCCGCCAGCTCATCATCGCCGCCGTGCCGCGCTTTCTGTTTCCGGCCATCGCCGGCGGCATCGGCCTCTTCATCACCTTCATCGGTCTGCACAACGCCGGCATTGTCGTGGCGAGTCCGGCGACTCTGGTGACCCTCGGCGACCTGCGCGCGCCGGGCGCGGCGCTCGCGCTCGTCGGCCTCGTGATGATCGTCGCGCTGCATTTATGGAAAGTGCGCGGCGCCGTGCTCATCGGCATTCTCGCGGTCACCGGCCTTGGCTGGGCGCTGGGCCAGGCCGCCCTGCAGCCGCAGCCCTATGATATTTCGGCGATCACCGAGACCGTCCTGAAGCTCGATATTCCGGGGGTTTTCGCACCCTCGGCGACTCTCGGCCTTCTCGAGATCGTGTTCGTGTTTCTGTTCGTCGACCTGTTCGACAACATCGGCACGCTGGTCGGCGTCGCCAAGCGCGCGAACCTCGTCAATGCCGACGGCAGCATCCCCAGGCTGAACCGCATCCTGCTCGTCGACGCCACCGCGACCGTTGTCGGCTCCATGGCCGGCACCAGCACGGTCACCAGTTATGTCGAAAGCGCCGCCGGCGTGCAGGCCGGCGGGCGCACGGGGCTGACGTCGGTGGTGACGGGCGTTCTGTTCCTGCTCGCGATGTTCGCCGCGCCTTACGCGCAGCTCATTCCGGTCTATGCGACCGCGCCGGCCTTGATCCTGGTGGGCGGCCTCATGATGGCGCCGCTCGCCGAACTGGAGTGGGACGACTTCATGGTCAGTATCCCGGCGTTCCTGACGCTGGTGATGATTCCGCTGACCTTCTCCATCGCCAACGGCCTCGCGTTCGGCATCACGGCCTATGCTCTGCTCAAACTGCTGGCGGGCAAGATCCGGGCCTCGGACTGGCTGCTGTTGCTGCTCGCCGCCTTGTTTATCGTGCGCTTTATCTATCTCGGCGGCGCATGATCCGGCCGCTCGTTGTTGCAGCGCAGCAACAAATATCTGCATGATTCTTGCAGATTTTGGCCTGATTGTATGACATCTTTTCCACCGACCGTGCGAGAGCATGTCCGGACGCCATCTGAGCGTGTAACAGTCCGCGCCGTTTAAGAGGCGTGATTTTCCTTGTTATACAAACAGTTAGTTCGGCCTCGGGAACCGGCGCGCATGAGCTCTTGGGAGGGAGCTCATGATGCGGAATCGCTAGTCCTCGAAGGTGTCTGGTGTCATTCTAATGCATCGCTTCTGTAGTCGTTTTGACTGCATCGGTGGCGTTTCGGGAGGAGAAGTTTGGTGCGTTCGATGGGTAAGCTCCGGCGCGCACGCGCCGGGAAATACGCGACGGCATGTGTTGCGCTCGCCGCCCTCGGCTTGGCGAGCTGTTCCGGTCCTGCGGCGCCTGCGGCTTCGCAGGCGGCTGGGGTTGTGGCGTCGT
>JAYSFT010000058.1:0-16244 GCA_041913245.1 Rhodospirillaceae bacterium
AAGGTGAACGGCTCTTCGGACATATCGGGAAACCACTGGCGGCCTTCGCGCATCAACTGCGTTTCGAGCAACGTGCGCTTTTTGCCGTCCTCGGGAAAAAGCTGCTTGAACTGCTCGCGCGGCCCGTCGTTGAAGCCGTTCGGGCACTCCACTTTACCGTTGGGCGATTCACGCACGGCCCAGTAGCGGCTGGTAAGCACATAGCCGATCTTGCCGTCTTTCACGACGGGAGGGACATCGCTGGCGGCGGCCTTCACGTCAGGCGCAGTTGCGGCCACTACGGTTCCGGCCGCGGCCATGATCGCGCAGGCGGCAACGGTAAATTTATGCATCGCTCATTCTCCCGATCCGAACGGGAACTATCCCGCCGGGGAGATTAATATAAACCGGCGCAGGGCCGGAGTCCTGCCCCCAGTGGCGCGGCCGCCCGCATAGATTATGCAAATACCGCAACTAGGCCGATCGCGCCCGGCGCAGGGCGAAAAGGCGCATGGTCCCGAACTGCTTCGGAAGTTCGGTCTGCCCGACATAGTCGGTGCTGAAACGGCCGGGCGCCTCAATGGCGAGGAGGGCGGCAAAGGGCTCGCTGACATACACCGTACCGGGAACGGCCACCGGCTCGATCCGCGCCGCGATGGTGATGTGCGTGCCATAAAAGGTGCGCGCATCAAGGAACGGATCCATGAGTTCGGTGACCGGGCCAAAGTGACCGCCAAGACGCAAGGCCAGGTGGGACGGCAATCCAGCGGCGCCGAGATCGATCCGGCTAAAGGCGTCTTGGAGCGCGAGCGCGGCTTCGGCCGCGGTGGCCACCGACGGATAGACCACATGAATCCCATCGCCCCATGTGGCGGCAAGGTCCGGCGGCACAGCAAGACCACGAATCGCCGCGGCGAGCGGCCCCATGATGCGCCCCACAAACGGCGATATGTCGGCTTCACGCAAGCGGGAAAAACCACGCACGTCTCCGAACAACATGCCCTTGAGCCGCCGGCGAGTATCTTCACCTTGAACGTTTCTCATTCCGTTTGTTGATCGTCGCGGCGGGAACGCAACGACGGTTTGCGGCCGCCCGGTGTGCGCCCAGCGCCGCACGTCACCCGCGGTGCCGGCGACGCCGGTGGCCGCCTTGCCGTCCCAAACAGCAAGCTGCCATGCGCGGGTGCGCAAAACCTCGGCATGACGAATAGCCAGGCCCATCGCGTATTCAGAACAGAAGGCGAAAGCGGTATCGTCGCCGGAGGTCGTGTCCTGACTCGCCAGCCGGAATGTCGCGGCGCGCGCCTTGCAGGCCTCGTACCGGCCAACCCAGGCCGCGCCGAAAGGCGTCACAGAGGCGGCGAGAAACACGTCCTCCTGCATGGGCAGCACCACATGCAGCTCCGCGCCCCGCGCCAGCGCGGCTTCCGCAATCATGAGATCGGCACCAGCCGCCAGCGCCCCGAAGACCGCGCACGGCCGTAAACGATCGAGCGCGGATTCGATATCGGCCTTCAGTTTGCCGCGTGCCGAGGACTCAAGTGCGGATTCATCGAACATGTGTCCGCAATAGGCCAGTGCCGGCGGCGGGCTGTGTCTCTCTAACCAGCCGCTATCCAGCTTCAAGGTTGCACAGATCGCATCTAACTGACGCAGCGTGCTTGCATGCGCAGCGTAGTTGGCGGGGTCGTAAGCAAGGGCATTCGCAAGCGCTTGTTCGGCCTCGTCGATACGGCCAAGGATAAAATAGGCCTCGGCGCGGGACGCCGCGCGATAATAGGCGTCCTCGGCCCCCTCTTCGGATCCTGCGGCAAGGCCGTCGAGCACCTCCGCGGCAACTGTCCGGGCGCGCGCGACATCTCCGGCGATCAGCGCCATGGTCGCGGTGTTGATGCCGGGGTAGTAGTCGTGGTTCACGACGTACGCAGCGGCGTACATGTCGGCTGAGTCCTGAGCCAGTTGGCGGCGCTCGGCCCCCTCAGCGGCAAGAGCCAAATCTTTATGGAGCCTCGCACCAAGCGAGATCACATCCACATGGTCGCCGACCCCGCGCAGCCCCAGTCGTTCGTACTCGGCGAGAGCCCGCCCCGTCGCGCCGCCGCGCGCCAAGAGAAGAACGGCGCGATGGCGCAGGCCGATATCCTCAGGATATTCGACCAATCCCTGGGCTGCGACGTCGTATGCCGCGAGCACATCGCCGCCCAGTTCTAGGCGGATCGCCTCGGAGAGTATCTGCCCTGCCGTCACAGCGTTACTTACCTTCTTCCGCATCTTGCGGAACACTGGGAAACCATGGAGTATATCTTCGGGGGAGCACAAATAAAAACTCTCTCCCAAATTGTTCATCGCCGGGGAAGGCGCATGCAGACCGGAAAAACCGGCGCGGCGCTGGGGGACGAGCTGATGGTGCCGAAAGACACAGGCCCAGCGGGTACGCTGGCTGGACAGCCGCCAGCCGCGAGCGCCCTCGGATTCCGCGCCTTCATTAGTTACAGTCATTGCGACACGAAAATCGCCGAGTGGCTGCACCGATCCATCGAGACTTACCGCGTCCCGAAAGCTTTGATCGGGCGCATCACGGGGACCGGCGAGATCGGACCTCGGCCCGGAAAGATTTTCCGCGACCGCGATGAGTTGGAAGTGGCGGCCGATCTCTCCGGCAAGATCAACGAGGCGCTTCAGCAGTCGCAGTTCTTGATTGTCGTCTGCTCGCCCGCATCGGCGCGGTCCAAGTGGGTGAATCAGGAAGTCATAAACTTCAAACGCCTGAAGGGTGCCGAGCGCATCATCGCTGTGATCGCCGCTGGCGAGCCAAGCGCGTCGACCTTTCCCGGGCGTGAAGCCGAGGAATGTTTCGTGCCGGCGTTGCGGTTCAAGGTTTCGCCGAAAGGCGAGCTGACCGACGAGCCCGCCGAACCGATCGCCGCGGACCTGAGGCCAGGGAAAGATCCAAAGGCCAAGGTGCGTATCAAAGTGATCGCGGGCTTACTCGGCGTCGGCCTAGATGAACTGATACGCCGCGATAATGCCCGGCGGCAGAAGTTCACCGCCTACGCTATGGCGGCCTCGCTTGCAGGCATGGCTGTAATGACTGGCCTTGCATGGAGCGCGATGGCGGCACGCGATGACGCTGAGAGGCAAAAAGTACAGGCGGAAGATTTGATCGAGTTTATGCTTGGCGACCTTCGTCAGAAACTCGAACCGGTGGGTCGCCTCGACGTCCTAGATTCTGTCGGCGAGAGGGCTCTCCAGTACTTTAAAACTTTACGCCCTGACGAATTAGATGCAGCAACTTTAGGGCGGCGCGCGCGCGCCCTGCATTTGCTTGGCGAGATCGAAGATTTGCGCGGTGAACTCGATCGCTCGCGAGCTACGTTTGAAGAAGCTGCGCGCACGACTGCAGAACTCCTAGGGCGGGTTCCCGAGAATCCTGAATGGCTCTTTAATCACGCCGAAAGCGTCTACTTTTTGGGATACTCCAGCGAACAGAAAGGGGATCTCGTAGCAGCACGCCGGAACTACGAAGAACGCAAGAAGCTTGCTGAACGCCTCGTGACGCAAGCGCCCAATCAACCGAAATGGATTCTTGAGCTTGCCGAAGCCGATCAGGACCTCGGCTTCATTATCATGCGCATGGGGCAAGCTGCAGAGGCGATCGCCCATTTCTCCAGTGCGGTTGCTGAGTCAAGGCGGTTGCTTGAGCTTGAGCCAACGAATGTTCTCGCGCGCAAGCAGTTAGCAATGTCGCAAGGATCAAGAGCCGACGCGTTTTACAGCCTTGGTCAACTTCGCGAGTCCGAGTCCGAGCGCAAAGAAGTCGCGGAAACCTACAGAACGTGGCTGAAAGATGATCCGCAAAATCGCACAGTTCAGTCGTCATTGATGATTACTCTGCGCTCGATCGGACTAGTGGCATTGGATCGCGGCGAAACGGACGACGCCCTGCGCTGGTTGACTGCCGCAAACGAGATGGGCAAGGAACTAACCCGCTTTGACTCTGCGAATACTGCATGGGCCGAGTACCTTGTCCGCACCGACCTCGACCTGGCGGACATCTTCTACGATAGACGTAGCATCTCGGAATGCAGAACATCCCTAGTTACTGCTCGCAAGGGAATTGCGGCGTTAATCGCTAAGGAACCACAAAGGGTAAAGTGGCAGCTTTTGCTGCGGATACGTGCCACGCTCATCGAGGCGAAACTCGCCCTTCTCACTGCGGATTTTGACAGCACTTATGCCGCCGCCGATGATGTGGCCGACTTTCTTACTGCAAATCAGGCCAATTTCAACAAGGAAGCCTCGTTTTCTGGATTTTTGGGTCAGGCGATTTTTCTGAAAGGCGAAGCTCGCCGGGGGCAAGGCAATCTCGGCGAAGCAAGGGCAAACTGGCAAGAAGCGCTGCCCTGGCTGAAAGAAAGCAAAGGCTACTACCCGCTCGAAAGCCATCTGTTCGAGGCGCGCACGCTATGGCGTCTAGGACAAGACAGTGCTTTGCAGACAATCTTTTCGGGCGAGGACCTGAAGGAGTTCGGCCGCGCGGATTACCGCGACCTCCAAGGTCAGGTTACTGCACCGCGCACGAAATCCGGCAATTGACACATTATTCGTAACCTTAAATCGGAGCATTACAAATGGCAGACGACAAACCTACCCGCGACCTCCTGAAAGCAATAAACGCCCTTCAAACGGCATCCGCCAGAATGAGCACAGAGGACTTCTACGCACTTACGAAGAGCTTCGGGGAGGTCAGCCGTACCTTTTATGAACTGTCCAAGGCCCTCGGTAATCACCGCGGCGCAACCAAGACCAATGCAAAGTGGACGATCATGGGTGGGCATGACAATGGCGGTCCTCGCAAGAAGTGGACCGTGCGTGGGGGCCACGACAATGGAGGGCCGCGCGTTCGTTGGCGCATTTCCGGCATCTACGAGGCCACGCCTAAGGGTAAAAAATAGTAGTTATCAAAAACCGGAGCCAGGTCATTAGGACCATGGCTCAACGGTCTGCACCCAGGAAACCGAACGGATGCGGGACGAGTATGCGGTGCGCACTAGCCGTCAGCACCGCCCTACTCGTCCACCCCGTTCTCGCTGCCGACGCGACGCCCACTTCAGATCGAGAGGCGCGCGCCGATCAACGGGAGAACAAGAGCGATGCCGGTTCACATATCCAACGGAAGGTTGCCCCAGGCGAAAACACACCCACAAAAACAATGGATAAGGACTATTGCACCACTTTTCTACCTGCTGACCGTACCGGGCCCGACAGCCTTGGCAGCCGACCCTCTAAACAACGACACTCGCGCCGACGTACGGGACAACCGTGATGGACTAGGGGACCGGATTGGAGGAGAAAACCGGTTATCCCGGGATCTAGAACCGAAGAAGTTCACACTAACTCTCAAGGCGCCAGCAACCTACACCGACAATGCCAATGCTGATGCGACAAATGTGTCGTCGCTACATTTCACCCCGGAAATCCGACTCCAGTGGGACCATAAACTGTCGGATCTCCCGTTCGCCCTGTTGGCACGGGTGAATGCCGTGACCGATCGCTACACCGCGCTTCCCGACCCAGACAACAGCGCAGCCTACGCACGGTTCGAGCTAACCTACAAAAGTGATAACCGAGGTCAAACCCTGTTTCCTTTCATCGGCTACCAGCCCCGCAGTTTGTACGATCCATCCACCGGGAAGTGGTCGAGTGCCACCCATGACATTTATGCCGGTGTGGAAAACTATTTTACTGATGACTTTTCCGTAACGCTTTGGGCAGGCCGCCGAGAAGTGAGAGATCGCTCATCGAATTACGTCAAATTCGATGCCTATTTGAGCAAAGAAATCGGGAGCGGGTGGACAGTCGACTTCGAAACGATAATTTTAATGAGACGCTTCGACAAGCGAGCATCTTTCGTGCGACGCGATTTGTCCGTTAATCCGATTTTGGCGTTTGTATACAAGCTGAATGACAACGTCAGGCTTCAACTAGATGCTAGTTTCTATAGACACTTCTCGAACAAGGGCACCGCAGAATACGATCAATGGGATGTCGGCCCGACTGCAAAGATGGTCTTGAAGTTTTAATCTCGGTGCCGGCCTAGTTTTCTATTGAGGACAATTCAATAATTGGAGCGTCTCGACGCGCTGTCGACGGCCTAACTTACGCTTTGGCACGCGGGAGACTCACGCGCGACCCTATCCTGCCGAGTAGTCGAACGCATCAGATCATCTCCAGGCAGCGGACCCTAAGCAAATATCCGAGCGACATCTGAAGACGTCAGGAGGCGCAGTGCACCGGGTTCGAGATCGTGGGGTAGAATCACCCCCCCGATCCTCTCCCTATGCAACGCTTCCACATGGTTCCCGGTCGCTGCGAACATGCGCCGAACTTGGTGGTAGCGGCCCTCTGTGACCACTACGCGGGCTTGGGCCTCGGACAGGATCTCCAACCGGGCCGGCGCCAGGGGCTTGGTTTCACCGTCCAGCATCATGGTTCCGGAGGCGAATAGTTCGACTTCGTCGCCGCGCAACGGACGCGCCAGCGTCGCGAGGTAGTATTTCGCGATGTTCTTCTTCGGCGAGATAATCTGGTGCAGGAGTGCGCCGTCGTCGGTCATCAACAGCAGCCCCGACGTCTCTTTATCGAGCCGGCCCACGGTGGAAATGGCCGGGTCGCGGCGGCGCCAGCGTGGGGGCAATAAATCGTACACAAGCGGCCCGCTTTCCTTGTGTGAGCAAGTCACGCTCACCGGCTTGTTGAGCATAAGGACCAGCCCGGGGAGCGGATCCAACGGCTCGCCATCCACCGTAAGCCGAGTAGGAATATCGGGAGTGAGCGCAATGCGGCCGCCAGCATCCTTGATCGGCGCTCCATCCAATAGCACACGCTCATTTCGCGCCAAGGCCTGCACCTCGTTGCGCGAACCGTAACCCAAATTGGCGATCAACCGGTCGAGCCTGATCGTGCCGCTCATTTTATGGCCTCATACACTTTGTAGCCGCCCTGTTCCGCGCGCGGTTCGACCTGGGTGAAGGACGACGACGACATCACGGCTTCATAAGGAAGATGCACATTCGCAACCAGCCACGCCCGACCGCCTGCTCGAAGCATGCGATGCGCCTGCTTCACAAACGCCTCGCCCAAGGCGCGGTCTTCCAGTCCGCCGTCATGGAATGGCGGGTTCATCACGACAAAATCGAGGTCCTTGAGATCGGAAAGCTTGCGCACATCGGCCCAATGGAAATGCGCGCGCGCGTCCTGCACATTTCGTTGTGCGGCCGACACCGCGCGGCGATCGATATCGATAAGCTCCAACCGCGTCACGTTTGGGCTCGTAAGCACCGTCCGCGACAGAATGCCGATGCCGCACCCGAGATCCGCGCCGCGCCCGGCAAATGCGGGCAGAACGGAGAGCAACAGCGCCGTGCCCGCGTCGATGCGGTCCCAACTGAAAACGCCCGGCTGGCTCCATAGCCCGAGCCCCTCGACCAATCGCGGTGCGCCGTCCGCGATGGCGGCTTCCAGGCTTGCTTGAGCGTCCGCGCTAAAAGACACGGGGCGAGTCGTTCGACTGATCCGCTGATGACGGGCGCTCGAAACTTCGACACGGCAGCCGAACGATTCGAGTTCGTCCGCGATCCGGTTGCCGCCCTTTGTCTTCGGCGCCATGGCGGTGAGCGGCGCGCCGGGTTGCAGCGCACGCAGAGCAAGCGCCAGAGTATAGCGGCGCTCAAGCGTGCCGGGCGGCGCGGCCATCGCCATGCCGGCCATGCACGCGTGGGCCGCCTCGTCGAGGGTGAGTGCGCCGGGGACGTGAGGCGAGAACTGCATAGCCCCCGTCGGAATTTTGACGAGGTCCTGTAACAGCGTGCCAAATAGGCCGAAAAGCGATCCAGAATTCACTTACTTACTGCCGGAAGGAGCCGGGCGCCGCAAAGTGCTCGTTGGCGCGGCCGGTGGGGTTAGCATATCATTTTCTTACGCTGTCGTGGGCCGCTTGGGGCGGCCCCTCGTGAAGGGGAATAGTCATGAGCCTTTCTTACCGCGTTTCTACATCATTGTTCGCCGCCGGTTTGCTTTTCTCGGCGTCCGGCGCCCTTGCCCAGACCTCGTCGCACGCCGCAAGCGTGCAGGCCATTCTGGCCAGTCCCGCCTTCAAGGCGGCCGCCGCGGACCTCGACAAGCAGCACGGACGCATCGTCGATGAAGGCATCATGCTCACCGAAATCCCGGCGCCGCCGTTCATGGAGGAAAAGCGCGCCAAGAAGTTCGCCGAGATGTTCAAGGAAGCGGGCCTTGCCGACGTTCAGCTCGACCAGGAAGGCAACGTGCTCGGTTTCCGTAAGGGCACCAAGGGCGACGGCAAATATGTCGTGATCTCGGCCCACCTCGACACGGTGTTTCCGCCGGAGACGGACGTGAAAGTGAAGCGCGTGGGCAACAAGCTCAACGCGCCCGGCGTGGGCGACGACACCTTCAGCCTCGCCGCCATGCTCGGCATGATCCGCGCGATGAATGTCGCGGGCATCAAGACGCGTGACGACATCATGTTCGTCGGCACCGTCGGCGAAGAAGGCCAGGGCGACCTGCGCGGCGTGCGCTACATGTTCACCAAGGGCCCCTACAAGGACAAGATCAAGACCTTCTTCTCGATCGAAGCCGGCAGCGTGGCCAGCATCACCAACGGCGCCGTGGGTTCGAAGCGCTATCGCTTCACGTTCAAGGGACCCGGCGGCCACAGCTACGGCGCCTTCGGCCTCGTAAACCCGATGTATGCGCTGGGCCAGGCGGCCGCGAACATGTCGCAGATGGAAGTGCCCGAGAAGCCGAAAACGACCTACAGCATCGGCGTCATCGGCGGCGGCACGTCGGTCAACTCGATCCCGCTCGAAGGCTGGATGGAAGTGGATATGCGTTCCGAAGCGCCGGCCGAGTTGAAGAAGATCGAGGACAAGATCCTTGCGGCCGTCCAGGACGCCGTGAAGTCGGAGAACGGCCGTCATTCCACGAAAGAAGGCGCGCTGACGGTTGATGTAAAGCTGATCGGCGACCGGCCGGCCGGCGGCACCGCCGAGAAGTCGGAACTCGTGCAGATGGCCACCGCGGCCATCGTCGCCGGCGGCTACAAGGCCGACTACGGCTACAGCTCGACGGACTCGAACATCCCGATGAGCCTGGGTATTCCCGCCATCACCATCGGCAAGAACGCCCCGGACAACCGCGGCGGCCGGGCCCATTCGCTCGATGAGTGGATCGATGTCGAGAAAGGCCCGATGGTGAAGGGCATGACCACGTCCCTTAGCATTCTTATGGCCGTGACCGGCATGGAAACCAAGTAAGCGCGAAAGTCATCGCACGAAAGAAAAAAAGACCCTCGTCGGGAGGGTCTTTTCTTCTTTAGGCGCAGGAGGGTTACTCTTCCTTGATCCGGCTGTGCCGCTTCGTGTCCGGCATGAGCGCCGACGTGATCAGTACGATCACCATGAAGAACGTCACGTACCAGTAGAAGGACGTTTCATAGCCCATCTGCTTCAGCTTCAGCGCCACGGCTTCCGCCGTGCCGCCGATGAAGGCCACCCCGAGCGCGTAGGGAAGGCCGACGCCGAGGGCGCGGATCTCGGTTGGGAACAACTCTGCCTTATATTGACCGCTGATGGACGTATAGGTGCTCTGGACGAGAAGCGCGCCCGAGATGACCAGGAACGCGCCCATCGCGCTGTCGGACGTTTGCAGATAGTTCATGACGGGGAAAGTCATGAGGGTGGCGCCAACGCCGTAGAACACGAACATCGGCTTGCGGCCGATTTTGTCGGAGATCCAGCCCATGACGGGTTGCGCCACCATGAACACGATCATCGCCATCGCCATGATCAGGCTGGCGTCGTCCTTGGTGAAGCCCGACGTGTTGACCAGGAACTTCTGCATGTAGTTGCTGAACACGTAGAAACCGAGGGCGCCGCCCATGGTCATGCCCAGCACGAACATCAGTTCCTTGGGATGGCTGCGCATGAGCTGCCATGTATCGGCCGCGCTTTCGCGCTTCTTCTTCATGTTCTTGAAGGATTCGGTTTCCTCGAGCGAACTTTGGATCCAGAAAGCGACCAGGGCGCCCACCGCGCCGATGGCGAACGGAACGCGCCAGCCCCAATCGGACAGCTCTTCCGGCGTGAGATTGTGCTGAAGTCCGACGAGGACGAGCAGGGCAAGGAGCTGGCCCGCGATCAGCGTCACGTACTGGAAGCTGCCGTAGAAGCCGCGGCGGTGCTTGCCGGCGATTTCGCTGAGATAAGTCGCGACCGCCGCGTATTCGCCGCCGACGCTGAGGCCTTGCGCGATGCGGGCGACCATCAGAAGCAGCGGTGCGGCGATGCCGATGCTGGCATAGCTCGGCGTGAAGGCGATCACGAGCGACGAACCGCCCATAACGGCCATCGCGAGCACGAGGGCAGGGCGCCTGCCGTGCCGGTCGGCGTAAACGCCCATCAGCCAGCTGCCGAGCGGACGCACGATAAAGCCGACCGAGAAGACCACGGCGGCGTAAAGGAATTCCGTGGTCTGATCCCCGGCGGGGAAGAACACGCTGGCGAAATAGAGAGAGAAGGATGAGTAGACGTACCAGTCGTACCATTCGATCAGATTGCCGACCGAACCGCCGATCACGGCTTTCAGCCGCCCACTCGTACTCTGCTGGGCCGCTGCTGTGCCCCCCACAGCCGCAGCCTCTTCCGCAACACTCATGGTCCCCTCTCCCAACGTTCCAAGGTCCAATACTTTTATAGTGTACGGAGGGATGGGCGTGACTAAAACGATATAAACTAATGGACCTGTGAAGACGGGTGATCCTGCGGGCCGTTATCGCGGCGCGCCTCGGGTGGCGGGGTTCGCAAAATTCATGAACCGATTGAAATCTTTCGCTATCTGACCCGGTCACTTTCCGCCATTGTCCGGGCGATTGGCTGGTACTTGGATTTGTATCCAGCGTGAGGGGAGGGCGTATGGGACATCAGCAGCATCAAAACCTGATCGGTGGATCGTGGGTCAAAGGGGACCGCGATGCGCCGAACATCAATCCCTCCAATCTCACCGACGTCGTCGGCAATTTCGCGCAAGGCGGGGCCGATCAGGTCGCGCAAGCCGTCGCGGCGGCGCGGGAAGCACAGCCCGGTTGGCGCCGCGCCACCGCGCAAACACGCGGCGATCTCCTCGACAAGATCGGCGAACGGCTCCTGGCCCGCGAAACCGAGATCGGGACGCTGCTCGCGCGCGAAGAAGGCAAGACCCTCGCCGAAGCCAAAGGCGAAGTGCAACGCGCGGGACGCATTTTCAAATATTTCGCCGCTGAAGCGCTGCGGGCGCACGGCGATGTCATTCCGTCCGTGCGGCCCAATGTCTCGGTGGAAACGCGCCGCGAGCCGCTGGGTGTCGTCGGACTGATCACGCCGTGGAATTTTCCGATCGCCATTCCGGCCTGGAAAGCCGCGCCGGCGTTGGCTTACGGGAATGCGGTCATCATGAAGCCGGCCGACATCGCCCCCGGCAGCGCGTGGGCGCTCGCCGAAATCATCGCCGAAGCCGGTTGTCCGGCGGGCGTGTTCAATCTCGTCATGGGCCGCGGATCCGTGGTCGGTGAAGCCATGCTGAACAGCGACGGCATCGACGGCATCTCTTTCACGGGATCGCAAACCATCGGCGCGCGCGTGGCGGGCGCATGCGCGGAACGCTTCCGGCCCTTTCAGCTTGAAATGGGCGGCAAGAACCCGCTTGTCGTGCTGGATGATGCCGACCTCGACGCCGCGGTTGAAATCGCCGCGCAGGGCGCCTTCTTCTCGACGGGGCAGCGTTGCACCGCATCGAGCCGCTTGATCGTCACCAAGGGTATCTACAAGGCTTTTGTCGAAAAACTGGCGGCGCGGATCGATACCCTGATTGTCGGCGACGCGCTCGATCCCAGCACGAATATCGGTCCGGTCGTGAGCGCGGATCAACTCAAGCAGAACCTGTCCTATGTTGAGATTGGACGTGGCGAAGGCGCGCGTCTGGTCAAGGGCGGCGAGCGTCTCAAAGGACTGACGGACGGTTACTACATGCGCCCGGCGCTGTTCGCCGACGCCGACAACAAGATGCGCATCTCGCAGGAAGAGATTTTCGGCCCCGTTGCGGCCGTGATCCCGGCAAATTCACCGGAAGAGGCGCTGGCCATCGCGAATGATACGCCGTTCGGTCTGTCCGCCGGCGTCTGCACCACCTCGCTCAAGTACGCCCGCCTCTTCCAGGCCGAGCTGAAATCCGGAATGGTGATGATCAACTTGCCGACCGCCGGCGTTGAGTTGCAGGCGCCCTTCGGCGGTTCCAAGGCGTCGAGCTTTGGGCCGCGCGAACAGGGCGGCGCCCGCGAATTCTTCACCCGTATCAAAACCTCCTACGTGACGGCCTAAACCCATGACTCAACAGCTTACGGCCGCCCAACGTCTCGTCGAAACCCTCGTCGTCAACGGCATCACGCATGTCTTCTGCGTGCCGGGCGAAAGTTATCTTTCGGTGCTCGACGCGCTTTACGACGCGCGGGACAAGATCAAGGTCGTCACCTGCCGCCATGAAGCGGGCGCCGCCAACATGGCCGTCGCCTACGGCAAGCTCACGGGCAAGCCCGGCATCTGCATGGTCACGCGCGGGCCGGGCGCGACGCACGGCAGTATCGGCATCCATACGGCGCAGCAGGATTCGGTTCCGCTGATCTATTTCATCGGCCAGGTGGCGCGCTCGGACAAGGGCCGCGAGGCATTCCAGGAAGTCGATTACGGCCAGGCTTTCGGCCCCTTGTGCAAGCTCGCGCTGGAAGTCGAAGATCCGGCGCGCATGGTGGAAGTGTGTACGCGCGCCTTCGCCGTGGCCCAACAGGGCCGCAAAGGCGCGGTGGTCATCGCGTTGCCGGAGGACATGCTCGCTGAACCCGCTGGCGCGCGTCAGCCCGCGCCAGTGACTGTCGCGCACAGCGGTTTGGAGCCGCGTTTCCTTGATGCGCTGGCGGCGCGTCTGGATGCCGCGGAGCGTCCCGTGTTCATTCTCGGCGGTACGGGCTGGTCGGATGATTCGCTCGCCGCGCTGTCGAAGTGGATTGAGAAACTCGGCGCGCCGGTCGCGCTCTCGTTCCGCCGCAAGGACCTCATCGACAACATGCATCCTTGCTATATCGGCGACCTCGGCCTCGGGCCCAATCCCAAGCTGATCCAACGCGTGAAGTCCGCCGATCTGGTGGTCACCCTCGGCGCGCGTCTCGGCGAAAATCCGTCGCAGGCCTATACGCTGTTCACCCCGGAAGAATGCGCCGCGAAGCTCGTGCACATCCATCCGGACCCCGAAGAGCTCAACCGCGTGTGGCCGGCCTCGCTGGCGGCCGTGTGCGAAACGGCCAACGCCGCGCTTTCGCTTTCAAAGCTGTCGATCCGCCGCGCGTGGGCCAATACACCGTGGGCGAGCGAAGGCCGTGCGGACCTGGAAGCCTTCCTCGCGCCGGTGTCCGTGACCGGATCGGTCAATCTGTCCGAAATTTTCAAGCATCTCGAAAAGGCGCTGCCCGATGCGATCGTCGGCAACGGTGCCGGCAACTACGCGGCCTGGCTGCATCGCTTTTATCGCCATCGCAAATTCGGTACGCAGCTCGCGCCGACCAGCGGCGCGATGGGCTTCGGCTTCCCCGCCGCGATCGCGGCGAAAATCATGTATCCGGCGCGTCCCGTCGTCGCGGTGGCGGGCGATGGATGTTTCATGATGACCGCGAACGAACTCGCGACGGCCGTGCAGTACGAGGCGAACCTCATCGTCATCGTGGTCGATAACGGGTCTTATGGAACGATCCGCATGCACCAGGAGCGCGAGTATCCGCGGCGTGTGTCCGCGACGGACCTCAAGAACCCCGATTTCGCGGCCTTTGCGCGTTCATTCGGCGCTTGGGCGGTCACGATCGACCGCACGGACGCCTTCCCGGCGGCGCTTGAAGAAGCCGGCAAAGCGGGAAAGCCCGCGCTGATCCATATCAAGACGAGCGTTGCCGATATCGCGCCGGGCCGCACGATCACAGCTTAAGCGGGCAAAACTTAAGCGCGGACTTTACGCGCGGACTTGCGACAGCAGCCAGTCGCGGAACGCCACGAGCGGCGGGTAATTCGCACGCTCGCGTGGATAGGCGAGGAAATACGCCTTGGTGTTCATGATCGACTTGTCGAACAGGGTGACCAGTTCGCCGGCGTCGAGTTCCTGCTGCACCAGCACCTTCGGAACGAGGGCCACGCCGAGTTCGGCCACCGCGGCGCGCAGCACCATGCCGAACACCTCGAACTCGAGGACCTGACGCGGCTCGACCTCCGACATCCCCACCGTGTCGAAGAACGTCTTCCATGCTTCGGGGCGCGTCGCCTGAACGAGCAGGGTGGTGTTCGCGAGATCGGCCGGCTTCTTGATCTTCTCGCGTTTGATCAGCTTGGGCGAGGCGACGGCGAAAAGCTCTTCGCCCGTCAGCTTGTGCAGGAAAACGCCCGGCCAATGGGGCTCGCCGAAGTGGATGGCGGCATCAAGGAAGTCGCGCTGAAAATCAACCTGCCGGATGTGACTCGAGAAGTTGATCGTGACGCTGCGATGCGCGGCGAAGAAGTCGGGCAGGCGCGGGATCAGCCATCGAGTCCCGAAGGTCGGCAGCATGCCAAGGCGAAGAATGCCGCCCCGGGCGCGGAAGGACATGGCCTGCGCCGTTGCCGAGGCGAAACGGTCGAGGGTCTGGCGGATTTCGTTGGCGTAAAAGGTGCCGGCCTCTGTCAGTACAAGACGCTGCCGGATGCGCTCAAAAAGCGTTACACCTAATTGATCTTCAAGGACTTTTATCTGACGGCTGATGGCGCCCTGGGTCAGATTCAGCTCCTCGGCGGCGCGGGTAAAACTGCTCAACCTGGCCGAGGCTTCAAACGCCATCAAAGCGGGAAGCGACGGCACGAACCGACGATTGAGATTCAATTTTGCCGGTTGGTCAGCCAAGATTTTTCCGACAAATCAATGAGTTAAATGTCCGGAAGCCGGACGTTGGTAGTAATTACCTCTGCTCATAGTTTCAATCAATAAAATGGTTTGTGATAATGATCTCAATTGCTTCTAACTGATGCTCTAAATGTGTACGGGCGCGGGAAGGCGTAGGCGTCCGGTGGAGTGTTCATGAAGCCACTGCACGACATCCGCGTTGTGGACTTGTCTCGCGTTCTGGCCGGCCCTTGGTCGAGCCAGATCCTCGCGGACATGGGCGCGGACGTTATCAAGGTTGAGCGCAGCGGCGACGGCGACGACACCCGTTCGTGGGGTCCGCCGTTCGTGCGGGGCGAGGACGGCGGCGACTTGAGCGCCACCTATTTCCATTCGGCCAACCGCGGCAAGCGCTCCATCGCCATCGATTTCAATCGCGCGGAGGACCTCGACGTCGTGAAGCGGCTGGTCGCCGACGCCGACATCGTGATCGAGAACTTCAAAGTCGGCGCGCTGAAGAAGTTCGGGCTCGACTACGCGACCTTGAGCGCGCATCACCCCGGCCTGATTTATTGCTCCATCACCGGCTTCGGCCAGACGGGGCCTTATGCTCATCTGCCCGGCTACGACGCGATGATCCAGGCGCTCGGCGGCTTCATGGCCGTCACGGGCGAACCGAACGGCGAACCAATGAAAGTCGGTGTGGCGGTGGTCGATCTCTTCACCGGCGTTTATGCGACCACGGGGATCCTTGCGGCGCTTCATGCGCGTAAGTCGACGAACCGCGGCGCCCATATCGATATGAGCCTCCTGGATGTACAGGTCGGCATTCTGGCCAATCAGGCCGCGTCCTATCTGATCTCCGGCCAGGCCGCGCCGCGCCTCGGCAACGCGCATCCGAACCTCGCGCCGTATCAGGTATTCGCGGCCGCGGACGGCCATCTCATGATCGCCGTCGGCAACGACGGCCAGTTCGGCCGTCTTTGCAACGTGCTCGGCGACGACGTCTTGGCCTTCGACGCCGCCTATCGCCACAATCCCGACCGCGTGCGCAATCGTGAAACCTTGATCCCGCTCCTGAGCGAGAAAATCGCGAAATGGAAGAAGGTCGATCTGGTCGCGAATCTCGAAGCCGCAGGGGTGCCGGTGGGCCCCATCAATACCGTGCCTGAAGTGTTCGCCGATCCGCATGTGATCGCGCGCGGCATGCGCGTCGATATCGCGTCGCCGGCGGCGGCGGGCGGCAGCGTTCCGGGCGTGCG
>JAYSFT010000059.1:0-1825 GCA_041913245.1 Rhodospirillaceae bacterium
TCCTCACCTCGCTCGATGACGACAAGGCGCAGGATATCCTCACCATCGATCTCGTTGGAAAGACCAGCATCGCCGACCGCATGGTCGTCGCGTCGGGCACCTCGGCGCGTCAGGTATCGGCCATGGCCGAACATCTTGTGCAGGAACTGCGCGGGATCGGCGTGAAGGCGCAGACCGAGGGCGAGAAGAACGGCGATTGGGTGCTGCTCGACGCGGGTGACGTGGTTGTGCACCTGTTCCGCCCGGAAGTGCGCGCCTTCTATCAGATCGAGCGCATCTGGTCCGCGCCGGCGCCGACAACCGCGCCGAAGACGCCCGCGGCGCCGCAACCGAAGAAACCGGCGAAACGCGCCTGAGCACAGGGCCGCTTCACATCGTCATCGCCGCCGTGGGCAAAGCAAAGGCTGGCCCGGAGCGGGATTTGTATGAAGCCTACATCGCGCGGCTGCCCTGGCGCGTGGACCTGAAAGAAGTCGAGACCAAGAAAGACCTGGCGGTGGACGTACGCAAGGCCCGCGAGGGCGAAGCGCTGCGGGCCGCCGTCCCCGCGGGCGCGCGTCTGGTCGCCCTGGACGAGCGCGGCCGCACGGAGACCAGCGAGGCTTTCGCCGCGCGTTTAGGACGCTGGCGCGACGACGGCGTGCGCACGGTGGCCTTCGTCATCGGCGGCGCGGACGGGCTGGACGAGACGGTGCGCAAGAAAGCCGACGTCGTGCTGTCCTTCGGCGCGCCGACATGGCCCCACATGCTGGTGCGCGCCATGCTGGCCGAACAGGTCTACCGCGCACAGAGCATCCTGGCGGGGCATCCTTATCACCGGTCGTGACATGACACTCCTTGCCTACACGCACTCGCCTCTTGAACGCGCGGAGTTCCTGCGCGGGAAGGAGGAGGACGTGCGGAGCCTGTCTTTGAGCGCGAAGGCGCGGTTCCTGCCGGTCTGGAAAGAGATGCATCCCGTGGGCGCCGACGCCGCGCCCCTGATCCTCGGCGCGGAGAGCCTCGCGCGGTTCGCCGATCACAATGCAACCGTGATCTTCCTGGGCGTGGAGGACGAGGCGTCCTGGTTCGCGCTGGCCTTTCCGCCGACCGAGGCGCCGCCCGATCTCGCCGCGCCGGCGACGTTCGCCAGCTTGCGCGACTTCGCGATGCAGATCGAACAGGCGCAGGCCTCGCGCCTGGTCTACGCGCGCGCCATGGCGATCTGGCATCAGAACCATCCGCATTGCAGCCGTTGCGGCGCACCCACGCAATCGACCGAAGCCGGTCATAGCCGCATGTGCACGCGTTCGGTTTGCGGATACCGGACATTTCCGCGCACCGATCCCGCCGTGATCATGCTGATCACTCACGGCGACAAGTGCCTGCTGGGACGCAAAGCGGAATGGCGGCCGGGACAATTCTCGACCATCGCCGGCTTTGTCGAACCGGGCGAGAGCATCGAGCATTCGGTGCGGCGCGAGGCGGCGGAAGAGACGGGAATCAAGGTCGGCGCCCTGCGCTACATGGCCTCGCAGCCCTGGCCGTTCCCCTCCTCGCTCATGCTGGGCTTTCGCGGCGAAGCACTGTCGACCGAGATCCGGCGCGATTCGGACGAACTCGAGGACTGCCGCTGGTTCACCAAGGATGAAGTGCGCGCGGCGGAAAGCGGGCCGGGCACATTGCTGCTGCCGCACCGCTCGTCGATCTCGCGCTGGCTGATCGAGGGCTGGAGAGACGAAGCCTGAGCGCGCGGAGCAGTTTCGCAGTTTCGGGGACAGTATACTTAATTGCCGGCCGAATTAAGGAGTTACGGGGACAGTATACTTAATTGCCGGCCGAATTA
>JAYSFT010000059.1:1835-16157 GCA_041913245.1 Rhodospirillaceae bacterium
GGAGCTTTTCCGCTGTTTGGGTTAATTTAAATTTATTGCCGGCCTAAATATGGTTTTTCGGGTGAATTTAATATAATGGCCGGGCATATTTATTAATACTGTCCCCGAAACTGCCGCGGGCGGGGGCGAACGGAGTCTGGTTATTCGGACCGGAAAGCGTGCGCGGGATATGTGCCGAGGATTTTCACTTCCTTTGAGAAGAAGCGCAGTTCCTCCAGGGCCAGAGCCATCGAACGATCCTTCGGATGGCCGTCGACATCGGCGTAGAACTGCGTGGCGGCGAAGTGGCCGTCCACCATGTAGCTTTCCAGCTTGGTCATGTTGACGCCGTTGGTGGCGAAACCGGCGAGCGCCTTGTAAAGCGCGGCAGGCACGTTGCGCACGCGGAACACCAGCGTGGTCACATATCCGACGCCCGGCTTGGGACGCACATGCTGCGGTTCACGCGCCATCACCAGGAAGCGCGTGGTGTTGTGGTCGGCGTCCTCGATGTTCGAGGCCAGCGACCTGAGGCCGTAGATCTCGCCGGCGAGCTTCGAGGCAATTGCGGCGACGCCGCGATTGCCGAGCTCGGCGATATCGCGCGCTGCGCCGGCGGTATCGGCGGCGATGACGGGCGTAAGCTTCTTCGCGCGCATGAACTTGCGGCACTGGCCGAGCGCATGCACATGGCTGTAGACCGTCTTCACCGTCTTGAGGCTGGCGCCCGGAACGGCGAGCAGATGATGGTTCACGCGTTCGAAATGCTCGCCGACGATGTGCAGGCCCGAGGTCGGCAGCAAGCGGTGATTGTCGGCGACACGCCCCGCGACGGAATTGTCGACCGGGATCATGGCGTAGCGCGCGCGGCCTTTCGCGACGGCCGCGAAGGCGTCCTCGAATTGGCCGCACGGCAATACGTCCATGCGCGGGAACATGGCCTTGCACGCGAGATGCGAATAGGCGCCCGGCATGCCCTGGAAGGCGATGAGGTTGTTGGCTACTTTTCGAGCGGACATCGCTACGCGCCGAGAAGACGGCGGGCGCGCTCGAGATCGGCCGGGGTATCGACACCGAGCGGAATCGTGTCCACCAGCGCGGCCGCCATGCGCATGCCGTTCTCGATGGCGCGCAGCTGCTCGAGGCGCTCGCGCAGTTCCAGGATCGTCGGCTTCAAGGTGACGAACTCGCGCAGCGCGGCGCGGCGGAACGCGTAGATGCCGATGTGGTGATAGTGATCGCCCGGACCCGACGGGATCAGGTTGCGGCTGAAGTAGAGCGCGGGGCCCACGGCGGCGCCGGGCTCAAGCGACAGTGCGGCCTTCACCACGGCGGTGTCGGTGAGTTCTTCCGCGAGCGTGATGCGCGCGACGACGGTGGCGATGTCGATCGCCGGGTTCGAAAGCGGGGTCACGGAGGCCGCGACCAGTTTCGGGTCGAGGGTCGGCAGGTCGCCCTGCACGTTCACAACCACGTCGAACTTGCCTTGCGGGTCGTAGATCTCGGCGGCGGCGTGGACACGGTCGCTTCCCGAGGGCAGCGCCGGGTCGGTCATGACGGCTTCCCCGCCGGCGGCCCTGATGGTGTCCGCGATGGCTTGGTCCCCGGCCGCGACAATGACCGGTCCGGCGTTGGCCTGAACGGCCCGGCGCCACACATGAACGATCATGGGGGCATCGCCGATCATGGCGAGGGGTTTGTTGGGCAGGCGGGTGGCGCTGAGGCGCGCCGGGATGACAATGAGAGCCGGCATGGGGGGATCTGGCGTCCTGGTTACAGCTGTGAGGCGGCAGCGCTGGTGTGTTGCGCCGGACACATAACAGGACTAAGGCCTTTGTTCCAAGAGGTTATACCCCCTTGCCGCCCCGGCTCCCCCCGGCCGTAAACCCGGGGCTGGGGCGTTGATTCGTATTGAGATTTGGCCTTAGACCGATTATTCAGAGCGCGCATTATGACCCGTGGGGACCTGTAAATGAGCTTTCTCGATAACCGGACGTTTCAGGCCGTCGTAAGCGCCTTCTGGCTGGCCTTCCTGGCCGTCCTGGGCGTGAACATCGTCGGCAACCTCATCATGCCGGAGCATGAGACGGTTGAGAAATTCGGCTATCCGGTGGAAGTGCCGGAAGTGCAGACGGCCGCGGCCGGCCCGGCCGAAACCGCCCGCCCGAACATCATTCCGCTGATCGCGGTCGCCACCGTGGAAAACGGCGCCACCGTCTTCCGCAAGTGCCAGTCCTGCCACTCGGTCGAAGAAGGCGCGAAGCCGATGACCGGCCCGAACCTGCATGGCGTCGTCGGCCGTCCGGTCGCCGCCCTGGCCGGCTTCAACTTCACCGAGTCGCTCAAAGCCGTCGGCGGCGAGTGGTCGTACCAGAAGCTCGACGACTACCTGGAAAACCCGAAGCACCTGGCCCCGAAGGGCTCGATGAGCTTCGCCGGCCTCAAGAAGCACGACGAACGCGCCGCGGCGATCAAGTTCCTGATGAGCGCCTCGCCGTCCGCTCCGCCGCTTCCCGAAGTCGCCGCCGAAGCCCCGGCCGCCCCCGCCGAGGCCGCGCCGGCCGAAGCGGCTCCGGCCGAAGCCGCGCCGGCGAAGTAAGCGCGCCATATCCGCTCCGAAAAACATGGGCGACGCCGGGTTCACAAAAACCTGCGTCGCCCTTTTTCATCGCCTCGCCGACGCCAGCGGGGCGATTGTGCTTTCGCACTTCCGTAACAACGTCGCGATCGACGCCAAGTCCGACGCGACGCCGGTGACCGTCGCCGACCGGGACAGCGAAGCGGCCATGCGCGAACTCATCGCGAAAACCTTTCCCGACCACGGCATCATCGGCGAGGAACACGGGCGCGAACGCGAGGACGCCGAATGGCTGTGGATCCTCGATCCCATCGACGGCACCAAATCCTTCATCAACGGCGTACCGCTGTTCGGCACGCTCATCGGCCTTTGGCGCCGCACCGTTACAAACACCGTGCCGTATCTGGGGTGCATCAACCATCCGGCGCTGAAAGAACGCTGGCTGGGCGGACGCGAACTTGCCACGACCCTGAACGGCGCGCCGGCCAAAACAAGGACCGGCACGGCTCTCGGCAACGCCGCCGTGTACACCACCTCGGCTTCGGCCTTCTCGCCCGTGGAGAAAAGCGCCTTCGACCGGCTGTCCGCGGCGGCGCGGCAAACCCGTTACGGCGGCACCGACTGCTATCATTACGCCATGGTAGCTTCGGGCTGGACGGACCTCGCCTGCGAAGCGGGGCTTAAGTTACATGACTACGCCGCCGTCGTGCCGGTGCTGGAAGGCGCCGGCGCCTGCATCACCGATTGGAATGGGGGCGCGTTGGCCCTAGAGTCGGAGACGACCGTCCATGGCCAGGTGCTGGCCAGCGGCGACGCCGAACTTCACGCGGCGGCGCTCGCGGCCCTGCAAGGCTAGTTCCAGCACGCGACAGTTTTCGAGGAGGATCGGAAGATGAGCCGTTTGCTTGCAATCCTGGGTGCGGCGGCGATCGTCTGCGCCGTGTCCCCCGCCGGCGCCGTCGTGCGCGGCAAACCGGTGCACGGCATCGCCATCCACGGCGAACCCAAGTACGGCCCTAACGTTCCCTTCGGTTATGTAAATGCGAACGCGCCCAAGGGCGGCACGCTCACACTATCGAACGCGAACGACGCAACCTTCGACACGTTCAACCCCTTCACGCTCAAAGGCAGCCCGTCGCGCGGCCTTGGCATGATGTACGACACGCTGATGACCAGCGGGCTCGATGAGCCTTCGGGCAGCTACTGCCTGGTGTGCGAAACCATCGAAGTCGCACCGGACAACAGCTGGGCGGAATTCAAGCTGCGCAAGGAAGCGCGTTTCTCGGACGGCACCCCGATGACCGCCGCCGATGTGGTGTTCAGCTTCCAGACGCTGCTGACCAAGGGCGTTCCGTTCTACCGCGTGTATTACAGCGAGATCGAGAAAGCCGAAGCGCGGGACCCGCGCACCGTGCGTTTCACGTTCAAGAACAAAGAGAACAACGAACTTGCTTCGATCATAGGCCAGCTGCCCGTGTTGTCGAAGGCCTATTGGGAAAAGCGCGATTTCGAGGCGACGACATTACAGGTGCCGCTCGGCAGCGGCCCCTACCTGATCGACACCTACGAAGTGGGCCGTTTCATCACCTATAAGCGCAACGAAAAGTATTGGGCCAAAGACCTGCCGATCATGAAGGGGCTCTATAACTTCGACCGCATCCGTTACGAATATTTCCGCGACGACACGGTGCTGTTCGAGAGCTTCAAGACCGGCGGCTACGATTTCCGCAACGAACGCACGGCGCTGCGCTGGGCCACGGGCTACGACTTCCCGGCCCTCAAAGACGGGCGCGTGAAGCGCCTGGAAGTCACATCCGCCTCGCCCATGGATGCGCAAGGCTTCACGATGAACCTGCGCCGCGCGAAGTTCACCGACCGGCGCGTGCGCGAAGCGATGAACCTCGCGTTCGACTTCGAATCCCTAAACAAGACCATCTTCTACAATCAATACACGCGCGTGCGCAGCTATTGGCAGCGTTCGGAAATGGAGGCCAAAGGCCTTCCGAGCGCGGACGAGTTGAAGCTGCTGGAACCCTTGCGCGACAAGATCCCGGCAGAGGTGTTCACACAGGAATACAAGCAGCCGGTGACGCAAGGCACCGGCGCGCCGCGCGAGAGCCTTCTGAAAGCGCGCGACCTTCTTCAACAGGCGGGTTGGGTGAACAAAGGCGGTGTCCTGGTGAACGCCAAGACCGGCGAGCCCTTCACCTTCGAAGTGCTGCTGATTCAGGAGAGCCTGGATCGCATCGTATTGCCGTGGTTCCAGAACCTGGAACGCCTGGGCATCAAGGGCACCATTCGCGTGGTGGACACCAGCCAGTACATCAACCGCCTGAACGAGTTCGACTACGACGTCGTCACCGGCGGCGTGAACAACTCGCTGAGCCCCGGCAACGAGCAGCTTGAGTTCTGGGGAACGGCGGCGGCCGACCGCAAAGGCAGCCGCAATCTCGCCGGCGTGAAAGACCCCGCGGTGGATTCGCTGATCAACGCCATCATGAACGCTACCGACCGGCCGAGCCTGGTGACCGCGACCAAAGCGCTCGACCGTGTGCTGCAATGGAACCATTACACGTTGCTGCACTACAATTCGCAGAACGAGCGCTACGCCTACTGGGCGAAGCTGCAGCATCCCGAGAAGTTCCCGCTTCTGGGACTTCCGGCGCCGGGTGAAGGCATCATAGAGACCTGGTGGATGGATCCGAAAGCCGCGGCGGCGGGCGCCAAGCCTTGATCCGCAGCAGGATGCGCGCGGCGGGGGCCGCTCTCGCGCTCGCACTGTTAAGTGCGGGCGCGTCGCACGCATATGTCACCGGCAAGCCGGTGCATGGGATCTCGATTTACGGTGAACCGCAGTACCCTGCGGACTTCACACACTTCAAATATCACAACCCCGATGCGCCCAAAGGCGGCACCCTGAAACGCGCCTCTATCGGGACCTTCGACAGCTTCAACGCCTTCTCGTTCAAGGGCAACAAACCTTCGCCCGGCGTGATCCACTACTCTGGCGCCGCGAATTATATGTACTTCAACGAGGCGCTGACGCTGCGCTCGGCCAACGAGCCCGGCACTTGGTACTGCCTGTTGTGCGACACCATAGAAGTTGCGCCTGACCGCCTGTCGATCGAGTACAGCCTACGGACTGAGGCCCATTTCAGCGATGGAAGCCCGCTCACGGTGGACGACGTGATCTTCTCGTTCGAGACGCTGATGGCCAAGGGACATCCACGCTACAAGCTCTATTGGGGCGAAGTGACGCGCGTCGAAAAAACCGGCGCGCACAAAGTGAAGTTCCATTTTCGCGACGCGAAGAACACCGAGCTGCCGCTGATCATGGGCGAACTGCCGGTCCTGAGTAAGAAATTCTGGCAGGGGCGCGATTTCGAGGCCGTGACCCTCGATATCCCGGTGGCGAGCGGGCCCTACAAGATCGACCGCTTCGAAGCGGGCCGGTATTACGTGCTGAAGCGCGATCCCAATTACTGGGGCAAGGACCTTCCCCTCAACAAAGGCGTGCACAACTTCGATGAGTTGCGCTTCGACTATTACCGGGACGACGACGTTGCGTTCCAGGCTTTTATCAACGGCTCGCTCGACCTGCGCGGCGAAGCCGACTCCACGCGATGGGCGACCGGCTACGACAAGACCATGGTCGATGCCGGGGCGTTGGTGAAAGAAGGTTTCAGCGACGGCCAGCCGGATGAGAAGCATCCATTCGTCCTCAACATCCGTCTCCCGTTGTTCTCCGACATCAAGGTGCGCAAAGCGCTCGCGCTGGCGTTCGACTTCGACGGCACCAACCGGACCGTGGCCTATGAGCTGATGGACCCTTTTCAAAGCTATTGGCAAGGATCGGACATCGCCGCACGCGGACTTCCGAACGGCGAAGAACTAGCCATCCTCGAGCGATTCCGCGGGCAAATTCCGGATGAGGTCTTCACCACGGAATTCAAACCGCCGCGCACCGAAACCCCGGGCGCGCTTCGCGACAACCTTCTCGCTGCCCAGAAGCTGCTGACCGAAGCGGGCTGGGAACTCAAGAACGGCGTGCTGGTCGATAAGGCCGGCAAGCCGTTCGAGTTCGAATTCCTGATCCATCTGCCCCTGTATGAAAAATGGATCGGGCCATATCTCCTCAATCTCGAGCGCTTGGGCATCAAGGGCAGGATCCGCATCGTCGATCCGACGCAGTACCTCAACCGGATGAACGAGTTCGATTTCGACATGGTGATGGGGGAACTGCCCTATTGGGGCGGCCAGAGCGACTCTCCGGGCAACGAGCAGAAGGAGATGTGGGGCTCGGCCGCGGCCGATCAGCAAGGCAGCGAGAATTGGATCGGCATCAAGAACCCAGCCATCGACGCCATCATCGGCGAGCTGACCAAAGCTCAGACACGCGAGAGCCTGCTGGCGCACGCGCACGCCCTCGACCGGATCTTGTTGTGGAACCACTACGTCGTGCCCGGCTTTGTGGAACCGGAAATCTGGTGGGCCTACTGGAATAAGCTGGGGCGTCCGGAGATCACGCCGAACGACGGGCCCAATCCCGCGACGTGGTGGCATGACGCGGACAAAACAGCCAAACTGGCCGAGATCATGAAGAACCGGATCGGCGATCGGACCGGCGGCGCGTCAGGGACAAACAGGACACTGTTCATCCTTGCCGGTCTTACCATTCTTATCGGGGGGATCTTGGCGGTGCGGCGATTCCGCCGCACTTAGACCAGGCCCTGACAACACGAATGAGGTCCACCTTGCCATTCCGCACGCGCGCAATCGTTCTAGCGGCAGCCGCCGCGCTGACATTCACCTCGGCCGCGCAGGCGGTCACGCGCGGGAAGCCGGTCAACGGCATCGCACTGTTTGGAGAACCGAAGTACGTGACGGGCGATCACTTCGCCTACGTCAACCCCGATGCGCCGCGCACCGGCGAGATGACGCTCAGCAACGAAGCCTTCCTGACCTTCGACACCTTCAACGCCTTCACACTGAAGGGCGCCCAGGCTTACGGCTCGGATACCCTGATTCACGACACACTGATGATCGGCAGCTTGGACGAACCGGCCTCGCGCTACGGCCTTGTCGCCGAGACGATCGAAGTTTCGCCCGACGGCAGCACGGTGCAGTTTGTCCTGCGCAAGGAAGCGAAGTTCAGCGACGGCTCGCCCATCACGGCGGCGGATGTCGTGTTCAGCTTCGACACCCTGATCACCAAGGCGCGGCCTGTTTTCCGCTTCATCTACGCCGACGTGGAAAAGGCCGAGGCGCTGGACGAGCGCACGGTGAAATTCACCGTCAAGAACACCCAGAATTCAAAAGTTCCGCTGCTGCTCGGCGAGTTGGCGGTCTTCTCGCAAGCCTATTGGAGCAAGCGCAACTTCGAGGACACGACGCTCGACGTTCCCGTCGTCAGCGGTCCTTATAATGTCGATACCTTCGAAGTCGGCCGCTTCGTCCGCTATAAGCGGCTGGACAATTATTGGGGCAAGGATCTTCCGATGCTGCGCGGGCTCTATAATTTCGCCGCTGTCCGTTATGAGTATTTCCGGGACGACAATGTCCAGTTCGAAGCGTTCAAGACCGGCGGCTACGACATGGTCCGCGAGACAAGCGCGCGCCGCTGGGTGCAGGACTATAACTTCCCCGCGTTCACCGACGGCCGCGTGCAGAAGCTCAAGGTGCCGAGCATCCAGCCGAAGGATGTGCAGACTTTCAGCCTGAACCTGCGCCGGCCGCTGTTCCAGGACCGGCGCGTGCGCGAAGCCATCAATCTCACCTTCGACTTCGAATCCATCAACAAGAGTCTGATGTACAACGAGTACGTCAGGCTGCGCAGTTACTGGCAAGGCTCGGCGCTCGAAGCCAAGGCCCCGCCCACCGGCGCGGAGCTCGCGCTTCTGGAACCGTTCCGCGACAAGTTGCCGCCCGAACTGTTCACCACTGAATTCACGCAGCCGACGACGCAAGGCAACGGCGCCAGCCGCGACAATCTCGCGCGGGCCGCGAAGCTGCTGGAAGACGCCGGCTGGAAAGTGCGCGACGGCGTGCTGGTGAACGCCAAGGGCCAGACATTTACCTTCGAGATCACGGTCGTGCAGCCAAGTCTCGAACGGCTGATCGGCCCGTGGATTCAAGACATGAAGCGTGTCGGCATCAACGCCACCATGCGCGTCGTCGATACCGCCCAGTACGCCAACCGCGTCACCGATTTCGATTACGACGCGATCCTGATCGGCATGGGCACCACGCTGACGCCCGGCGCCGAGCTGATCGACGAATTGAGCTCGGACTCGGCCGACCGGTCGGGGAGCGCGAACTATAGCGGCATCAAGGACCCCGTGATCGACGCGCTACTGCAACACATTGTGAAGGCGCAGACGGAAGATGAGATCGCGGCCGCCACGAAGGCGCTTGACCGGGTGCTGACCTTCAACCACTACCGGCTGCTCACCTATACGCTGGAAGCCGAGCGGTTCGCATATTGGTCCAAGTTGAAGCGCCCGGAGGTCCTGCCCGCCCTGGGACTCGGCCGGATCGGCGAGGCCGCCATCGCCTTGTGGTGGTCGGACGCCCCCGCGGCCACCGCGAGCCCCTCGTCCACAGCGGAAAATGATAGCGGAGCAGGAGACAAAGGGGCGGGGACGTGGGTTATGATAGCCATCGCCCTGGGCCTTGCGGGCGCCGCCATCTTCGCCGTCGCGCGGCGCCGCCGGGCCTAACGATCGATCGTCGGGATACCCTAGCACCGTGCTCGCTTACATCCTTCGCCGCCTTGCGTTGATCCCGTTGACGCTGTTTGGGATCATCACCCTTAATTTCATCATTGTTCAGGTCGCCCCCGGCGGCCCGGTGGAACGTGTGCTGGCGCAGGTACGCGGCCTCGACCCCGGCGGCATGACGGGCATTTCCGGCGGCGGCGGCGACACGGCCCGCGTCGCCACCAGCAGTTCGAAAAGCGCCTATCGCGGCGCGCAAGGGCTGGACCCGGAGTTCGTCAAATCCATCGAACGGCAGTTCGGCTTCGATAAACCGGCCCATGAACGCTACTTCATCATGATGAAGAACTATGTCGCCTTCGATCTGGGCGAGAGTTTCTACCGCACCATCGATGTCGGGGATCTGATCATCGAGAAGATGCCGGTGTCGATCTCGCTCGGCCTATGGTCGACGCTGATCATCTACATCGTGTCCATCCCCATGGGCATCGCCAAGGCCGTGCGCGACGGCAGCCGCTTCGATATCGCCACGTCCTACGCCATCGTCATCGGCTACGCGGTGCCGAGCTTCATGTTCGCGATCCTTCTCATCGTGCTGTTCTCGGGCGGCAGTTACTTCAACTGGTTTCCGTTGCGCGGCCTGACGTCGGACAATTTCGAGAGCCTGTCGTTCGGCGGGAAACTGCTCGACTATTTCTGGCACCTGACGCTGCCGGTGCTGGCCATGGTGATCGGCGGCTTTGCCTCGCTGACCATGCTGACCAAGAACTCCTTCATGGAGGAGATCAACAAGCAGTACGTGTTGACCGCCAAGGCCAAGGGCCTGACCGAACGGCGCGTGCTGTACGGGCATGTGTTCCGCAACGCCATGCTGATCGTGATCGCCGCCTTTCCGGCGACCCTGGTCGGCATGCTGTTCACCGGCTCGCTTTTGATCGAGGTGATCTTCTCGCTGGATGGGCTCGGCTTGCTCGGCTATCAGGCGATTATCGACCGGGATTATCCGGTGATTTTCGGCACGCTCTATGTCTTCAGCATCATCGGCTTGCTGCTGAACCTTGTGAGCGATCTGGCCTATCATGTGGTCGATCCGCGCATCGACTTCGAGGCCCGCAGCACATGAACCGTCTTTCCAGCCGCCTTTCGGCGCTCAATCGGCGCCGCTGGATCAACTTTCGCGCCAACGGGCGCGGTTATTGGTCCTTCGTCATCGTCACAGCCTTGTTCGTCGTCACGCTGTTCGCCGAATTCGTGGCGAACGACCGGCCCCTGCTCGTGAGCTTCAAGGGCGAACTCTATGCGCCCGTCATCCGGGACTACCCGGAGACGGCGTTCGGCGGCGTCTTCGAAACGCCGGCCGACTACACCGACCCCTATCTACGCGACCTGATCGCCGCCGAGGGGTGGATGGTCGAGCCCCTGATCCCTTATAGCTTCGCGACCATCGACTTTAATCTGGGCCAGCCGGCGCCGGCACCGCCCTCGGCGCGGCATTGGTTCGGCACCGATAACCAGGGGCGCGACGTACTGGCGCGCCTGATCTACGGTTTCCGCCTGTCCATGTTGTTCGCGATCGCGCTGACCGTTGTCTCGACGGTGATCGGCGTGGCGGCGGGCGCGGTTCAGGGTTACTTCGGCGGCTGGCTTGATCTGACCTTTCAACGCTTCATCGAAATCTGGAGCGGGCTGCCGCAACTGTTCATCCTGATCATCGTCTCCTCCATCGTGATGCCCGGCTTCTGGACGCTGCTGCTTGTGCTGCTTCTGTTCAGTTGGACGGCGCTGGTCCCGGTGGTGCGCGCGGAGTTTCTGCGCGCGCGCAACCTCGACTATGTCCGCGCGGCGAAGGCGCTTGGCATGGACGACGTGACCATCATGGCCAAGCACATCCTTCCCAATGCCGTTGTGGCGACGGTTACTTTCCTGCCGTTCATCATCTCCGGCGCCGTCGTCGCGCTCACATCATTGGACTTCCTTGGCCTCGGCATGCCGCCGGGCTCGGCCTCACTGGGGGAACTGCTGCGCCAGGGCAAAGAGAACCTCCAGGCGCCGTGGCTGGGTTTGACGGGTTTCTTCGTCATCGCCGGCATGCTCACCCTTCTCATCTTCGTCGGCGAAGCCGTGCGCGACGCCCTTGATCCGCGCAAGACTTTCTCATGACCGACACACCGCTGCTTGAAGTCAAAGATTTGGCCGTCAGCTTCGGTCAGGACGACGGCGAAGTCGCGGCTGTGAAGTCCGCGTCCTTTACGCTGCGCAAGGGCGAGACCCTGTCCTTGGTCGGCGAGAGCGGCTCCGGCAAAACCGTGACGGCCTTGTCGATCCTGCGCCTTCTTCCCTATCCGCGCGCCCGGCATCCCAAAGGCAGCATCAAGTTCAAGGGCACGGAGATCGTCGGCGCTTCGGAGGAGGCGATGCGCCAGATCCGCGGCAACCGCGTCGGCATGGTGTTCCAGGAACCCATGACCTCGCTCAATCCGCTGCACAACGTCGAGAAGCAGGTGGGCGAAGTGCTGGAAGTGCACGGCGGCCTCGACGGCGAGGCGCGGCGTGCGCGGGTGTTGGAGCTACTGCGTCTTGTCGGACTGCCTGAAGCCGAAACGCGCCTGACCGCGCTGCCTCACGAGCTTTCGGGCGGCCAGCGCCAGCGCGTCATGATCGCCATGGCGCTCGCGCAGGGGCCCGACCTTTTGATCGCCGATGAGCCGACCACGGCGCTGGACGTGACGATCCAAGCGCAGATCCTCGATCTTCTGAAAGACCTTCAGAAGCGTCTCGGCATGGCCATGCTGTTCATCACCCATGACCTTGCCATTGTGCGCAAGCTGGGTGGTCAGGTCTGCGTGATGAAAGACGGCCATGTTGTCGAACAGGGCGACGTGGAGACCGTGTTTCGCGCGCCGCGGCACACATACACGCAACATCTTGTCGCCGCCGAACCAAAGGGCGCGCCGCCGGCGCTGGTGACGGGCGCGGCCGAAGTGATGGCCGCCGACGATTTGAAAGTGTGGTTCCCCATCAAACGCGGCGTGATCCGGCGCACCGTCGGTCACATCAAGGCCGTGGACGGGGTGACCTTGTCGGTCAGGGCCGGGGACACCTTGGGCGTGGTGGGCGAGAGCGGCTCGGGCAAGACGACTCTCGGCCTCGCGCTGCTGCGTCTCATCTCCAGCGAGGGGCCAATCCGCTTCCAGGACAACAGGATCGACGGCCTGAAACGCCAGGAGCTGCGCAACCTGCGCCGCGACATGCAGGTGGTGTTCCAGGATCCCTTCGGCTCATTGAGCCCGCGCCTGACCATCGGCGAAATCATCGGGGAAGGTTTGGCGGTTCACAACGTCGGCACGCCGGCCGAGCGGCGCGACCGGGTGGCCGAGGCCCTGCACGACGTCGGCCTCGATCCCACCATGCAGGACCGCTACCCGCACGAATTCTCCGGCGGCCAGCGCCAGAGAATCGCCATCGCACGCGCCATGGTGCTGCGGCCCAAGTTCCTGATGCTCGACGAGCCGACGAGCGCGCTCGATGTCTCGGTCCAGGCGCAGATCGTGGACCTGCTCCGGGGCCTGCAGGCGAAATACGCGCTGGCGTATCTATTCATCAGCCACGACCTGAGGGTGGTCCGGGCGCTGGCGAACACGGTGATTGTCATGAAGGACGGCAAGGTGCGCGAAAGCGGGCCGTCGCAGCAGATTTTCGCCGCGCCCCAGGACGCCTACACCAAGAAGCTGATGGCCGCCGCGCTCGAGCTCAGAACGGCATAAATCCCTTCTTAACCAATGGAACTTTAAGGTGAAATCGCGGAACCGTGGGCGCATAGTGGCCCACCGAGGGTGATGGTAATGGCCGACAGAGACCAGGAAGACTCGCACCAGGCGATTTACAACGTCGACGTCGACATCTCCGTTGTCCTCGGCCAGTCCAACCTGCGCGTCAACCAGCTGCTGAAACTCGGCCGCGGCGCCGTGGTGGAACTGGAACAGCGGACCTCGGACCCTGTGGAAATCTTCGCCAACGACGTCCTCATCGCCAAAGGCGAAGTCGTCATCACCTCGGGCGACAAGATCGGCGTGACCCTGACCGAGTTGGTCAAATCCATCTACAACACGGCCGGGAAGTAATCTTGCCCTAGATCGGACACGTCCGATCTTTTAAATAGCGTGCATCCCATGACCACACGCACGCTCTTTCACCATCCGCTGCTGCCCACGGCCCGCAAGGTGCGCCTCGCGCTTCATGAGAAGCGTCTGGAGTTCGCCGAAGCGGTGGCCGACCCGTTCGTGGCGGACGATGAACTCTTGGCGCTGAACCCGGCGGGCGACCTGCCGGTGCTGGTGGATGAGAATGAACAGATTGTCTGCGGCACGCAGGCGATCTGCGAGTATCTGGAAGAAGTCTACCCGCAGCCGAACCTGCTCGGGCGCAATCCCAAGGACCGGGCCGAAACGCGCCGCCTTGCGCTTTGGTTCGACGAGAAGTTCCACCGCGAAGTCACGCAGCACCTGGCCGGCGAGAAGCTGACCCGCCGCCTGTTCGAGAACGGCGCGCCGGATTCACGCGCGCTGAGGGCCGGCCGCGAGAACATCCACACGCACCTTCAGTACATCGCCTGGCTGACGGAACGGCGGAGCTGGCTGGCTGGCGACGACATCAGCTACGCCGACCTGTCGGCGGCCGCGCACATATCGCTGATCGACTATTCGGGCGACGTGCCCTGGGCCGACCATCCTCTGACCAAGGAGTGGTACGTGCGCATCAAGTCGCGGTTCAGCTTCCGCTGCCTGCTGCAGGACAGCGTGCCGGGCATCGCCCCCGCGGCGATCTACGCGGATTTGGATTTTTGATTTCTTATCCCTCCCCTGAAAGAGGAGGGATAAGAGGCGCGCTACTTATTCTTCGTGTCGGCTTCGACCAGGACGTCGAGGCGCTCGATGTTGGTGCGGGCGGCCTTGCCGGCTTCGGAGTCCGGCGCGATCTGGATGATGCGCAGCCAGTCCTGGCGGGCGTCGTTGTCGCGCTTCTTCAGCTTGTAAATGATCCCGCGCTCCA
>JAYSFT010000060.1:0-15218 GCA_041913245.1 Rhodospirillaceae bacterium
AGCGGTCCATCTCTCCAGGGTTTACGCTTTTGTTCCACATGGGTGGGATTGGCGTCCCCGGCGCGATTTGAACGCACGACCCCCACATTAAGAATCAGGGCTTTAGACGCGTATCCCTCACGCGCTCTTGCCTGCGCGCACCGCCCTAAAGTGTGATAGAATTTCTAAAGTAGATCATACGGCGTTTGCATTGAGACAGGCCCCCGGCCGCGGTCTTCTTTCAAGCTGAGGGGGTCTTCGCCGCCGTATGACCCGATCGCTTTTGAATCAGGGTCTTATGAAACTAGTTTCGCGCGCAGCTCACGTCTTCCGTACAACCGCAAGCATGGCATGCCTTCTGCTGGGCGCGGTTCTAGCAGGCTGTAGCGGCTCTGAATCGGTTGCCGAGCCCAAGGGCGCGGAACTGGCCGTGGTGCCGGCGGGGATCGAGGCGAGTTCGCCGGCCCAGCGCCGCCTGATCACCGAGCATCAGTACCTCAACACCGTCGCGAATATTTTCGGCAAGGATATCGAGGTCATCGCCCAGTTCGCGCCGATGCAGCGTACGGACGGGCTTCTGGCGCTTGGCGCCTCGAAGGCCGGCGTGCCGTCGGGCGAGCTTCAGAAGTTCCAGCGCGCGGCGCGGCAGGTCGCGGCGCAGGTGGTCGACGACGGCAACCTCGAACTGCGGCTGGCCTCGCACCGCGACGCCTTGATGCCGTGCAAGCCCGCCGCCGCCGACAAACCCGACGCGGCCTGCGCCGAGATGTTCCTGCGCGCGACGGGACGTCTGCTTTACCGTCGGCCCCTGAGCGACGCGCGTCTCGCGCAAATGGTGGGCGAGGCGGGAAAGTCGGCCGCGCAGCTCGGCGACTTCTATGCCGGGATCGCCACGGTCATCGAAGGCATGCTGATCAGCCCGGACGTGCTGTTCATCGAGGATCGCACCGAGCCGGACCCCGAACATCCGGGCCGCCGGCGCCTCGACGCTTATTCATATGCCTCGCGGCTGAGTTTCTTCCTGTGGAACGCCGCGCCCGACGACAGGGTCTTGAAGGCGGCGGAAAGCGGCGAACTCGATACCGCCAAGGGCCGCGCGCGCGTCGTCGATATGATGATCGCGAGCCCGCGCCTGGAAGGCGGCGTACGCGGCTTCTTCGACGACATGCTGGGCTTTGATTCCTTCGCCAACCTCGCGAAGGACCCCAGCGCCTATCCGTCCGAGACCGGGGCGACTCTCGCGGACGCGCGCGAACAGACGCTGCGCACCATCTACGATCATCTCGTCACCAAGAAACTCGACTACCGCGATCTTTTCACGACGCGCACGACCTTCATGTCGCCGGCGCTGGGCGCGATCTATCGCGTGCCGGCAAAGCCGGGCTGGACGGAATATCAATTCCCGGACGGCAGCCCGCGCCTCGGCCTCCTGACGCAGGTCAGCTTCCTGGCGCAGCACGCCCATCCGGCGCGCAGTTCGCCGACGCGCCGCGGCAAGGCGCTGCGCGAGTTGCTGTTGTGCCAACCGGTGCCGTTGCCGCCGCCCAATGTCGATTTCTCGGCGCTTGAAAACCCGGCGGCGGCGCATCGCACCCAGCGCGACCGCGTCAACTTTCACCTGCAAAATCCGGTGTGCGCCGGCTGTCATAAGATCACCGATCCGATCGGCCTCGCGCTGGAGAACTTCGACGGCGCGGGCATCTATCGGCGCGCGGAAAGAGGCGTGGACATCGATGCCAGCGGCGCGCTCGACGGCAAGGGTTTCGCGGACGTCGCGGGGCTCGCGCTCGCGGTGCGCAACCACCCGTCGCTGCCGGGTTGCCTCGTGCGCCGCGTCTACAGCTACGGCACCGGAGCCGCGGTCGATGCGCGCGACAAGCCGCTGGTCGACTTCCTGACCGCCGAGTTCGCCCGTCATGGATATAGATTCTCCGATCTCATGAGGGCCATTGTGCTCAGCCCTGTCTTTTACGATGTGACTCCATCCGCGCCGGCCGAACAAAAGTCGGCCGCGGCGGCGAACTGAAGCGAGGAGAATCCCATGAATACGTTCAATCGGCGCCGTGTCCTGAAGGGCATGTTGGGCGGCGGCGCGGTCGGCGTCGGCCTGCCGCTTCTCAATCTTTTCCTGAACGGCAACGGCACCGCGCTGGCCGACGGGTCGCCCATGCCGGTGCGCTTCGGCACCTGGGTGTGGGGCCTTGGCATGAACGACGCGATCTTCACGCCGAAGAAAACTGGCGCGAATTTCGACCTGCCGGAGGAAATCCAGTCGCTCGCGCCCGTGCAGAAGCACATCAACCTGTTCACGCGCTTCAATACCTTCAAGGACGCCGCGCCGCTCATGTGTCACCACACCGGCTGGGTGATCCTGCGCACCGGCATGGCGCCGACGCTGACGCAGGTCCGCCCCGGTGAAACCATCGATGTCACGGTCGCCAAGAAAATCGGCAACACCACGCGGTTCCAGACGCTGAGCGCGACTTCGACCGGCGACGTGCGCGATTCCTACAGCTATGAAAGCGCGAACTCGGTGAACGCGCCGGAATTCTCGCCCATACGCTTTTATCAGAACATGTTCGGCGCCGATTATCAGGATCCGAACGCGGCGGAATTCAAACCCAATCCGCGCGCGATGGTGCGCAAGAGCGTGCTGTCCGGCGTGGTGGACGAAACCAACGCGCTGATGAAACGCGCGGGATCCGAGGACAAGGAGCGCCTCGACCAGTACTTCACCAGCCTGCGCGACCTCGAGAAGCAGTTCGATCTGCAGCTCACCAGGCCGCAGCCGCTGGAAGCCTGCGTGCGCGTCGGCGAAGTGAAGGGCGAGCCCGGCGCGGGCCTCGACACCGTGAAAGTCGGCGAACGTCACAAGGTGATGACCAAACTGATGACGATGGCGGTGGCTTGCGATCAAACGCGCGTCTTCAACATGGCCTATGCGGGCGAGACCGCGGCGACCACGAAGGCGGGGTACGAGAAGCCTCACCACACCGCGACCCACGAAGAACCGACCGATCCCAAGCTCGGCTATCAGATCGAAGTGTCGTGGTTCACGCGCCGCGCCATGGAGAACTGGGCCGAATTCGTCGCGGCCTTCGCTGATGTGAAGGAAGGCGACGGCACGCTGCTGGACAACTGCCTCATCTACGCGATGTCGGACATCTCCTACGCCAAGATCCATTCACTGGATAATATCCCGATGTTCACCGCCGGCCGCGCGGGCGGGAAGATCAAGACGGGGCTGCATATCCAGGGCAACGGCGAGGCGGGCACGCGTCTCGGTTATACCATGATGAAGGTGCTCGGCCTCGATATCCCGTCGTGGGGCACGCTCAGCAACACGACGTCGAAAGAAATCGGCGAAATTCTGGTTTAGGGAGCAGGCGATGCGTTTCGCACTCATCTTCGCGGCCGCCGCGCTGCTCGCCGCGCCGCTCGCGCAGGCCGCCGAAAAACAAATCAAGGAAGACTACGCGCGCGTTCCCATGCCGCCGGGTTTCCAGGTGATGAACACGGAGCTTGAGGGCAATGTGTTCGCCGACGCCAAGGGGCGGACCTTGTACAAATGGATCTACAAGCCGGCGCGCGTCGGCGCGTCAGGCGATCCGCGCGGCAAGTCGACCTGCACCAGCCAGATTTTCACGAATGAGGGCGGGCATATGAGCCCGTATCCGCCCGACCTGCGGCTGCCGGATGCGGATATGCGCCGAAGCTGCGTCGATATGTGGCCGCCGGTTCTGGCCGATCGGAACGCGAAACCCGTGGGTGCGTGGAGCATCGTCACCCGCGAAGACGGCAACAAGCAGTGGGCCTACGACGAGCAACCGCTGTACACCGCCGCGCTCGACCGCATGCCGGGCGACACGGTCGGCGGCACCAACCGCGACATGTCGGAAGGGGTCAGCGCCCGTCCGGCCGTGCGTCATCCGGTCGGCCCGCCGCCCGCCGTGCCGCCGGGCTTCGACGTGATCTCGACCGTCAACGGCCGTCTCCTGGTGACGGCGACGGTGAACGCCTCGGTCTACACATTCGCCAAGGACAGCGCGTCCAAGTCGGCGTGCGTGGCCGAGTGCCTGCGCGAATGGTCGCCGATGCTGGCCCCCGAGTTCGCCAAGACCTTCGGGGAGTGGAGCCTGGTCGAACGCTCTCCCGGCGTGCGCCAATGGGCCTTCCGCGGCAAGCCGCTCTATACCCACGTCGCCGACATGCCGTTCCGCAGCTATCGCGGGCGCAGCGTCGACGGCAGCGACGTGCCGGGCTGGAGCCTCGTTTATGCGCAGCTCGCGCCGGAGATCCCGAGCGATTTGAAGCGCCAGGTGACGCCGGGCGGGGAAGTGCTCGCCGACCGCCGCGGGCACACCATCTATGTGTACTTCTGCCATGACGACGCCGACGACCAACTGATTTGCGATCACCCCGATACGCCGCAGGATTATCGCATCGCGGTGTGCGGTGGCGGCGACCCGGAGCGCTGCGCCATGCGTTTTCCGATGGTGCAAGCCTCCGCCGGCGCCAGGAGCAATAGCCGCGCCTACGGCATCATGGAGATCAATCGCCTGACGGGCAAACGCGCGCAGCCGGGCGAGAAGGATGCCTTGCGCGTGTGGGCGTACCGCGACCGTCCGCTCTATGTGTTCGACGGCGAGCCGGCGCCCGCGGTTGCCGACCGCGCGCCCGGCGATATCGAGGCCGACGGATTGGGCGAACATCGTGCGCAGCGTCACGGCTTCACCGCATTCTGGCTGCGCGACGACTTCTACGGCCGCGCCAACTGAGCGTTCATGGAGAGCGACATGACACAGACATTCTCACGCACCGTCCGCGCGGTTCTTCTGGCCGGCGCTGCCGCCTTTGCCTCGACCGCCGTCATGGCCGCCGAGGACTTCGTTCCGGAGAACGGGACCATCGGCTACATCGTCACCGACTTCGAGTGGCAGGTGTATTTGACCGCCGACAACAAGGAAGAATGCGCCGACGGTCTCAATCCCTGGGGCCCGCGTGAACAGTTCAAGGCGCTCTATCCGAACGGCGGCAGCGTGCGCGATACCCACATGGCGTTCGAGATCGCCGGCTGGTTCCCGGATGCCGACACGCCGGACAAGTTCCCGTTCCACGAAGTGACCGGCAGGAAGTCCTACGGCCTCAACCTCGACGGCAAGGCCGACGCCAATGATTTCGTTTCGCCCGACGGCAAGACCGCCGGTATCGACAACGAGCTTTACCGCGTCATCGGCTGCATCGTGAACCTGCGACCGCCCGAAGGGGCGACGGCCTTCTACGCCAACAAGGCGGTGATGGAGGAGCGCTGGAACCGCGTCCTGCTCGAATTGACCAATGTCGACAGCATGACCGACGACGACAGCGTCGACGTCACCATGTACCGCGGGCTCGACAACCTGCTGACCGACGCGACAGGCAGCAAGTATCTGCCGGGCGGCTCGATGCGCATCGATACGAAGTGGGGCGGCAAGTACGTGCAGCACTTCAAGGGTAAGATCGTCGGCGGCACGCTGATCACCGAGCCGGTGCCGTATACGGTCGTGCCGTGGTCGTCGTTCCAGCTTCCGACCGAACAGAAGTTCCACGACATGCGCATGCAGATCAAACTGCAGCCGGACAGCGCGCTCGGCATCATGGCCGGCTATGTGGACGTCGAGAACTGGTACTGGCAGACGGTGAAGTCGGAATCGACGCACCACCAGAGCTACGGCCAGTCGACGCCGTCCTCGATCTATAAAATCCTGCGCAAGCGCGCCGACGCCTATCCGGATCCGAAGACCGGCAGGAACACCGCGATCTCGGCCTCGCTGCAGGCGAAGATGGTGCAGACCTTCATCATTCATGCGCCGGGTGGCCCGGTCGCGATGCTGCCGGCGCCGCCCGTCACACAGACGGCGGCGAGCCGGCAGCAGCGTTAGAGCGGGATCACGTCGAAGGCGAATGAGATCCGCGGCTTGTCGGTGCGCAGCGGCAGCGTGCTGTGCCAGAAGTACGAGGGGAACGTCAGCAGCGCGCCGACTTCGGGGCGAATCCGATGCGTCGGCATTTTCGTCGTCGGCTTGTTCCAGCGTTCATCGCCGCGTCCGAATTCGATCCAGCCGCTGCGCGCGGGGTCGTCCTCGGTGATGTCGTCCGGGACTTCGACGTAATAGACGCCCGAAAGCCAGCCGTGCGGATGGAAATGCGGCGCCTGATGGCCTTTCTCGCGGATGATCACGCCCCAGGAATAGAGTCGGAAATCCGCGGGCACGGCCTTGTCGAAGTCGTGCGACGGCGAACGGCGCGCGGCGTCCGCGCGGCGCTGGACCGCCGCCGTCAGCATGGCGTTCAACGCGCGGATCGCCGGTGACGTGCTGAAGCCGATGTCGTCCGTCTGATAGCCGAAGCGCGTGGTGTTGCGTTCATAGGCAAGCGTCGGTTCGGCGCTGATTTCGCGCGTGAGCGCGGCGTTGAAGTCCGCGAGGTCCTTGTATCCCGGCGGCGGCGAAAGCCGCTCGCGGGTGACGAGCGCAGCGTAGTCCGTGAACGGACCAAGCTCGTTCTGCCGGCCCAGTTCGCCGAGCGCGATATACTTGTAGGCGAGGGATGTCGTGTGCCCGGGCTTGGCCGCGAGAAGATTGTCGGCGTGTTCGATCGCGCCGGCATAGTCGCGCGCCTCCATCAGCGCCGCCATCAGGTTGTTGGCGGGGCCGAAGTCCTCGGGGTCGAAAGCGTAGGCGCTGCGATAGGCGGCCACGGCCTCGGCGGCATTTTTCAGGCGCTGATGGATCAGCCCCAGCAGGAACCATGCGCCGCCGCGTCCGGCCGCCGCGGCCTTGGCGAGCGGCGCGGCGGCGTCCTGCGCGCGGCCCGCTGCGAGCAACGCGGTGCCCTGGATGATCGCGGCGTAAGGCGAATCCGGCGTCAGCGCGCGCGCCTGGTTCGCCAGCGCCAGAGCGTCGCCGGCGGCGCCGCGGCTCATCGCCAGCCGCGCGTGCCCGAGAAGCACCTGGGCGCGGCTGGCCGGGGCGGTGATGCCTTTCAGGATTTCGCCGGCGCGGGCGTCCTGCAAATAGTTGATGTGCAGGTCCGCGCGCTTGAGTTCCGGCGTCGCCCATTCCTCGCCGGCCGCGCCGGGGGTCGTGAGCGCGAGAGGCCAATAGGCGCGCAGTTGCCGGTGCGGCCGCAGGAGCCCCGCGCGATCATAAAGGGCGTCCGCCTCCGCGGGCCGTCCCGCCTTGAGGGCGCGCCACGCCAGATCGAGGAGGTCTTCCGCCGGTTCGCCTGAGACGTGCGTCATTGAATGATCCGAGTCGAAGCTGCGACGGTGCTGTAGGGCATGGCCCGGCGGGCCGCAATGGGGCGCTCGCGCCATCGTGACAAAGAGGTGTTACCATTGACTTAGTTTAAATTAATTCTAAACTAATAGGAGAAAGAGCGCGAATGCGGTAAAAAGAGCGGCGTTTTCGCTCGTTTTTGGAGAAGGTTCGTCCCATAAACCTTTGGCGGACAATGCCTGTTTCCAAAAACGGCGTGAAGGCCCCTCGGAGCTGGCGTATAGTAGAGTGCGATACTGCGAGGAGTGGGCTGCGCGGCAGGTTGCCGGGCGCCTGTCGTGCTGTCTCCTTTGGGCCGGGAGGCCCAAACGCCGCGATGAACGGCGGAAATGGGACGCGCGCGTGAGCAAAGGGAGAGTTTCTTGAAGTCTGTTTCGAATCGTTCCGCCGCCCGAAGTGTGTTCAGCCGCGCGTTGATGGGCGGCGCGGCCTGCATCGTGGCGCTCGGCCTGATGAGCTGCTCGGACGGCGCCTCGACGCCGAAGGCCGCGAGCGCTCCGGCCGTGAAGCCCGCGGATTACGCCGGCACCGTCGCGCATGTGCGCCGCATTTCCGTCGATCAGTATCGCAACACCCTGACCTACATCTTTGGGCACGACATCGAAGTCGGCAATCCCTTTGCGCCGCTGCGCCGGACCGACGGCCTGATCGCCACGGGCGCCTCCAGCGCCGGCGTGACCTCCGGCGAACTGCAGCAGCTTCAGCGCAGCGCCGCCAGCATCGCCGCCCAGGTGATCGACAAGGGCAACATCGAGCAGAAGACGCCGTCCCGCCGCGACTTCCTCGTGCCCTGCAAGCCGGCCGACCCGGCGGCCGCCGACGACGCGTGCGCGGCCAAGTTTATCGCGCAGACGGGCCGCTTGCTGTATCGCCGGCCGCTTTCGGAAACGCGTGTCGCCGAACTGACGGTGAACGCGCGCAAGGGCGCGGCGGATCTCAAGGACTTCTATGCCGGCCTCGGCACGGTGATCGAGGGCATGCTGATCGATCCGAAGGTGCTGCTGATCGCGGAAGTGACCGAGCCCGATCCGAAGCATGAAGGCCGGCAGCGTCTGGATGCCTATTCGCTGGCGTCCCGCTTGTCGTTCTTCCTGTGGAACGCGGCGCCGGACGACGCCTTGTTGAAGGCCGCGGAGAAGGGCGATCTGTTCGACGCCAAGAAGCGCGCCAAGATCGTCGAGATGATGATCGCGAGCCCGCGTCTCGAGGACGGCGTGCGCGCCTTCTTCGACGACATGTTCGGCTTCGAGGATTTCGGCAACCTCGCCAAGGACCCGACCGCGTATCCGATGATGACGGGCGCCGTGATCAAGGATGCGCGCGAGCAGACCTTGCGCACCCTCGTTGAGCATCTGGTCGTCGAGAAGAAGGACTATCGCGATCTCTACACGACCCGCTCGACCTTCATGTCGCCGGCGCTGGCCACGGTCTATCAGGTTCCGACCAGGCCGGGCTGGGTGCCTTACGAATTCCCGGCCGACAGCCCGCGCGTCGGTCTCCTGACGCAGATCAGCTTCCTCGCTCTTGGCGCCCACCCGGCGCGCAGTTCGCCCACCTACCGCGGCAAGGCGCTGCGCGAGAAAATGTTGTGCCAGCGCGTGCCGGCGCCGCCCGCGAACGTGGATTTCTCCGCGCTCGAAAACCCGGCGGCATCGCATCGTACGCAGCGCGACCGCGTGAACTTCCACCTGCAGAACCCGGTTTGCGCCGGCTGCCACAAGATCACCGATCCCATGGGCCTGGTGCTCGAAAACTTCGACGGCGCGGGCCGCTTCCGCACCACGGAGAAGGGCGCCGTGATCGACACCAGCGGCACGCTGGACGGCAAGGAGGTCGACGGACCGGCGCAGCTCGGACAGGCGATGCATGACCACCCGGCGCTGACGTCTTGCCTGGTGCGCCGCCTGTACAGCTACGGCACCGGCGGCCCGCTCACCCGCGGCGACAATCCGGCGATCGAATCTTTGAACAAGGCGTTCGGCGAGGCGGGGTATCGCGTGCCCGACCTGCTGCGCATGATCGCCAACAGCGAAGCGTTTTATGAAGTGGTTGCAACACCTGTTGTGCAGAAGACCGCGGACGCCGGTGCGGCTCCGTCTGTCGCGGCACATTGAATTCAAGGGAGGATCAGATGATGGATCTCAATAGACGCCGCGTCCTGCGCGGAATGCTGGGTGGCTCCGCCGTCACCGTCGGCTTGCCGCTCCTGAACGTGTTCCTGAACGGCAACGGCACCGCGATGGCCGACGGCGCGCCGCTCCCGGTCCGTTTCGGCACCTGGGCCTGGGGCTTGGGCATGGACGAAGCGATCTTCGTGCCGAAGAAGGTCGGCAAGGATTACGATCTTCCGGAAGAAATCGCCTCCCTCAAGGATGTGAAGCAGCACGTCAACCTGTACACGCAGTTCAACGGCTTCCGCGACGCGGCGCCGAACCTCTGTCACAAGACGGGCTGGGTGATCGCGCGCGCCGGTATCGCGCCGATGAACCAGACCGACTTCCCGGGCGAGACGATCGACATCTCGGTCGCCAAGAAGATCGGCGGTTCGACCCGTTTCCAGCATCTGACCGCGACCGCCACCGGCAACGTGCGCGACAGCTTCTCGTATGAAAACGCGAACTCGCAGACGATCGCCGACTGGTCGCCGATCCAGTTCTACGCCAAGATCTTCGGCGAGGACTTCCAGGACCCGAACGCGGCGGTGTTCAAGCCGAACCCGCGCGCGATGGTGCGCAAGAGCGTGCTTACCGGCGTCATGGACAGCGCGAAGGACCTGCAGACGGTCGTCGGCGCCGACGACAAGGCGCGCCTCGATCAGTACTTCACGGGCCTGCGCGATCTCGAGCGTCAGTTCGACCAGCAGCTCACAAAGCCCGAGCCGCGCGCGGCCTGCGTCGTCGGCAAGGCGCCGAAGGACGAACCCGCCGCCGGTCTCGACTATACCCTGGTCGGCAAGCGTCACCGCATGATGACCGACCTGATGGTCATGGCGCTGGCGTGCGACCAGACCCGCGTGTTCAACATGGCCTACTCGCAGTCGGCCGCCGCGACCAGCAAGCAGGGCTACGATAAGCCGCACCACACCGCCTCGCACGAAGAGCCGGTGGATCAGGCGCTCGGCTACCAGCCGAACACGTCGTGGTTCATCAAGCAGTCGATGATCGAATGGGCGTACTTCGTCGAAGCCTTCACCAAGTTCAAGGAAGGCGACGGCCACCTGATCGACAACGTGCTGATCTACGCCACCACCGACCAGGCGCTGGCGCGCATCCACTCGATCGAGAACCAGCCGATGTTCACGGCGGGGCGCGCGGGCGGCAAGGTGAAGACCGGTTATCATCTCAAGGGTGACGGCACGCCGGGCACGCGCCTCGGCCTCACCTGCATGAAGGTGATGGGCCTCGACGTTTCGAGCTGGGGCACCCAGTCGAACGGCACGGGCAAGGAAATCGGGGAAGTCCTGGTTTAAACGACAGGTCCTCGCGCCCGCCGCAGCGGCGGGCGCGAGGATGTTTCTTCAAGGGAAGAACGCCTTATGCGTCAGATCATCACCTTCGCCGGCGCGCTGACGGTCGCAACGTTCCTGACCGCCCCGCTTGTCGCGGCGAACGCGGCCGAAGCGGCGCGCGCCGTGATCCCGGCCGAGCGCGAGGAATACGCCCGCGTGCCGATGCCGCCCACGGTTCATGTGGAATACACCGAGGAAGAAGGTCCGGTGTTCGCGACCGAGAAGGGCATGACCTTGTACTATTGGGCGCACACCACGATGCGCAACGGCGTCACGGGCGATCCGAAAAACCAGTCGCACTGCACGAACGAGAAGACGACGCATACCGCGGGCCTGATGAGTCCGTATCCGCCGGGGCTCGAACTGCCCGAACTCGACAAGCGCAAGAGCTGCGCCGAGGTCTGGCAGCCGTATCTCGCCGCCGCCGACGCGAAGCCGGTGGGGGCGTTCGGCGTCATCACGCGCCAGGACGGCCGCAAGCAGTGGACCTACGACGAACACGCGCTTTACACCAGCTATCTCGACCAGGTTCCGGGCGACGTTCGCGCCGCCACCACCGGTAATTTCGGCGTCGACGGCCCGGCCGCGCGCGATGTCGCGAGCGCGCCGTCCGCCATTCCGCCGGGATTCCTGGTGCATACGACAGTCACGGGCCGCCAGCTCCTGACGGACAAGAATTTCTCGGTCTATACGTCCGACAAGGATGGTCCGAACAAGTCCAACTGCGACGCCTCCTGCGTCAAGACCTGGACGCCGGTGACCGCGCCCGCCTCGGCGCAGGCGCAGGGCGACTGGTCGATCTTCGAACGTACGCCGGGCGTGCGTCAGTGGGCCTTCCGCAAGAAGCCGCTTTATACCTACGTGCTCGACTCGCAGATCCGCAGCTATGAAGGCAGCGACGTCGCCGGTTGGCACAACGCCTATGTGCAGAAGGCGCCCGCGATGCCTGCTGAATTCACCATCCAGGATTCGATCACCGGCGTCGTGCTCGCCGATTCCAAGGCGCGCACGATCTACATCTATAACTGCGCCGACGATTCCGTCGACCAGCTTGCCTGCGACCAGGTGGACAGCCCCCAGGCTTATCGTCTGGCCATCTGCGGCGGCGGTCAGGTCGAGCGTTGCCTGCATGATTGGCCCTACGTCGTCGCGTCGGCGAGCGCGAAGAGCCTCAATCGGACGTGGCAGGTCCTCGAAATCAATCCGAAGACGGGCCATCTCGCGAAAGCCGGCGAAGAGTCGCTGCGCGTGTGGGCCTATCGCGGACAGCCGGTTTATACCAACGCCCATGACGAAATGCCGGGCGATCTGTACGGGCATGGGAATGGCGAATTCAGCGCAAGCCGTAACGGCTTCCGCGCATTCATCATTCGCGACGAGTTTGGTCGATAACCAATTCAGGTGAGGGAGATGGTTATGAAGAGCGTGAAAGTGTGGAGCGTCGGCGCGGCCGGCGCCGCGATGTTGCTGGCCAGTTCGGCGATGACGCCGATCTCCGCGGAAACGCTGAGCATCCCGGGGCTGCAGAACGGCACGATCGGTTTCGTGCTCACCAGCTCCGCGTGGGGCCTGTATCAGACCCCGGACGGCAAGGCTGAATGTCCGGAAGGTTTCAACGAAGGTCCGCGCGAACAATTCAAGGCGCTGTACCCGAACGGCGGCACCGTCGAAGGCACGCAGCTCGAGCGTGAAAGCGCCTCGCGCTACCCGATGGACAAGGAAGACAACTTCGCCTACCGCGAAGTGAAGGGCGCCGTCGGCATCGGCATGAATCTCGACGGCAAGGTCGGCGCCGGCGATTTCACCTCGCCTGACGGCGTGAAGGGCGTGGACAACCAGCTCTACCGCGCCATCGGCTGCACGCGCCTGTTCCGCGGGCCCGACGGCACCTTCGCGCATTTCACCGAAATGTGGGTGCGGGAAATGGGGTTCAACCGCGTGCTCGTCGAACTCACGGGGGTCGACAGCCTTGAGAACGATCCGCAGGTCGATGTCACGCTCTACCGCGGCAAGGACAAGCTGATCACCGACGCCAGCGGCGCGAACATCATTGCCGGAGGTTCCAACCGCGTCGAGGACCGCTTCTCGAAGCGCTTCACCAAGACTCTGAAGGGCAAGATCGAGAACGGCCTGCTCGTCACCGCGCCGGCGGATTTGGACTGGGTGTGGTCGGTGTTCTACGACCATCCGGGCTACTACGGCATCAAGCAGGCGCGCCTGCAGCTCAATCTCGCCCCGGCCGGCGACCGCGCCGAGGGCATGATCGCGGGCTACACCACCATCGATTCGTTCTACCAGCAGCTCGTGCGCGCTTGGTCGACGCATCACTCCAGCTACGGCGGCCTGTCGCAGCCTTCGCTGTTCCGCGCGCTGCATCGTCTCGCGGACGGCATCCCCGACGAGAAGGGCGCGATGACGGCGCTGTCGTCGTCGATCCAGGTGAAGTTCGTGCAGTCGTTCATCGAACATCCGGACGCCAAGGTCGCCGCCGTTGAAAGCACGACCCGATCGGCCGTCGAGCCGGCGCGCCGCTAAAACGCCGATGGAAAAAGGCGCCGCGAGGCGCCTTTTTCGCGGTGAGTGAGGAGAAGTTATGGAACGTACAAGAACAATGATCTGGACCCGCATCACCGCGCGCGCGCTGTGCGCGGCGACGCTTCTCACGAGCTTCGGCGCGGGCGCGTCGTTCGCCGAGGACCTGCCGGTCGTCGGTCTCAAGAACGGCGCCATCGGCTTCGCGCTTGTCGGCGCGCGCTGGAGCCTTCATCAGACCCCGGACGGCAAGGCCGAATGCCCGGAAGGCTTCAACGAAGGTCCGCGCGAGCAATTCAAGGCGCTGTATCCCGAGGGCGGCACCGTTGAAGGCACGCAGCTCGAACGTGAAAGCGCCTCGCGCTATCCCATGGACAAGGACGACACCTTCACCTACCGCGAAGTGAAGGGGAAGGTCGCCGTCGGCCTCGATCTCGACGGCAAGACAAAAGCCGCGGATTTCGTCTCGCCGGACGGCGTGAAGGGCATCGACAACCAGCTCTACCGCGCCATCGGCTGCACGCGCCTGTTCCGCGCGCCTGATGGAACCTTCGCGCACTTCACCAACATGTGGGTGCGTGAATTCAACTTCAACCGCATCCTGTTTGAAGTCACCGGCGTCGACAGTATCGCCAACGACGACGATGTCACCGTCACGATGTATCGCGGCAAGGACAAGCTGATCACGGATGCGACCGGCGCCAACATCATCGCCGGCGGCTCCGTGCGCGTGGACGAGCGCTTCGGCAAGCGTTTCATCCGCGCCGCCAAGGGCAAGATCGTGAACGGCGTGCTGACCACGGATCCCGTGGATATCAGCTATCCGTGGGCGGTCTTCATCGCCCGTCCGGGTTATTACGACATCAAGGGCGCGCGTCTCAGCGTGACCCTGGCGCCCGGCGGCGAAAGCGCCGAAGGCGTGCTGGCGGGCTATGCCGGCGTCGAATCCTGGTATCAGCAGCTGGTGCGCTCCTGGTCGACCCACCATTCCAGCTACGGCGGCCTCTCGCAGCCGTCGCTCTACCGGGTCCTGCATCGTCTGGCCGACGGCTACCCTGACGCGAGCGGAGCCAACACGGCGATCTCCTCGTCCATCTCGATCAAACTGGTGCAAACCTTCATCGAGCACCCGGACCGCGCGGTCGCGAGCACGGAGCCTTCCGGCAAGCCCGGGACGGAGCCCGCCCAGCGTTAGATTTTCTGCATGATTCGTGCGTAAAAAGGCCTCCTCACAGAGGCCTTTTTTATTGCGGGGCGAAACAAGTTGCGTGAACGCAACAGTCCGGCGCCGATAGCCAAAAATCGCATGATTTTAAGCATATCGGCGTTGTCTAACGCGCGGGTTTCTGTGAGAAAACTACTTGCACGCACGTATAGTGGCCGGGAGGCTTCGCCGACAGGTGCAAGGACCGCCGTCAAATGCGGTCCGGATCGCCTGGGAGCGCTTGTGCGAAGTGGGGGGATTTGAGGCTGATCGGCCGAAGCGCCGTTCAGCGTTTTTCTTCGTCACATCGCATTTTTATCGTCCCGCGCTGACGCGGCTGCACGCTTGCTGTCCACACCAATTGGGGAGACCTCATGTCCTATAACAACGCGGCCGCTGCGCGGCGCTTCGGCTTCATGACGACCGTTAGCTCGGTGGCCATGCTCGCCGCTTCGTTTGCCGCTCAGGCGCAGACGCAACAGGCCCAGACCGACGCTCCGTCGATCGACGAAATCACCGTGACCGGCACGCGCGTTGTGCGCGACGGCTACGAAGCGCCGACGCCTGTCACCGTGATCGGTGTCGAGCAGATCGAACAAGCCCCCATGCAGCACATCTCCGACTTCGTGATGCGCCTGCCGGCCTTCGCCGGCGCGCAGAGCACGACCTCGGGCGG
>JAYSFT010000061.1:0-15184 GCA_041913245.1 Rhodospirillaceae bacterium
GAGCCGCCGAAGACCGTAATAAGCTTGTCTGCCATATCCCCACTCCCGGATTTCTAACCGTTCTTGGTCCGGAGAACCTTTCAGTGACATAGAACCGGAAGGGAGGCAACCGCCCCGCGCGCGGCGGCGGCGGTGTCGCGGGGCGACCAACGCCGCGGGAACTAACGGAAAATCCCGTTTTCCTAAAAGCGCTTGTCCGGCCTCTCGCTCGCATTGACAAGGGGCGGGGGGCCCTGTATCCGTCACGCCCTGTTCACTACCCCCGGCGCCCGGACTTAGGGGCGGCGGCACAAATGCCCAGGTGGTGGAATTGGTAGACGCGCTGGCTTCAGGTGCCAGTGCCAGCAATGGCGTGGAGGTTCGAGTCCTCTCCTGGGCACCATCTTCTAAGGTCCGCGGTCTTTCCGGCTGTGTCCTACGCGGCGAATAAGGACGGCTCCCGTGACGAACTACCTGCACCGCGGGGATCTGCCCGCCAACGTCACCTTTAAAGACAGCATCGCCGTCGACAGCGAGACCATGGGCTTGCGCATTGATCGCGACCGGCTGTGTCTTATCCAGCTTTCCGGCGGGGACGGACACGCGCATCTCGTCCAGATCGTGCCGGGCCGGAAAGCGGAGAGACTCGCGGCCGTGCTGGCCGATCCGACGCTTTTGAAAATCTTCCACTTCGCGCGGTTCGATCTCGCGATGATCGCCAGGCATCTCGGCGTGCGCTGCGCGCCGGTCTATTGCACGCGCACGGCCTCGCGCCTGGTGCGCACCAACACGGACAAGCATGGCCTCAAGGACCTGTGCAAGGAACTGCTGGGGGTGGAAATATCCAAGCAGCAGCAGACGTCCGATTGGGGCGCCGACACGCTGACCACCGAACAAATTGATTACGCCGCGGCCGACGTCCTGCATCTGCACCGCCTGAAGATCGAGATGGACCGGCTGCTTGCGCGTGAAAACCGCGCCCCTCTCGCGGCGGCCTGTTTCGATTTCCTGCCGGACCGCGCCGCCCTCGATGTCGCCGGTTGGGCCGACGAAGATATCTTCGCGCACTAGGCGCGGGGACTTCAACCGCGCCGGCGCATACCCCCCTGCAACAATCGTGCCGTTGACCCCTCGTGACGCCCGGGCGATACTTTAGTGCGTCCTTGCAAAGGGTTCTTTGACAACGGCGCCGGTCGGGCCCACATCCAGCCACAATAAACCGTTATGGGGGCGCCGGCGGAAAGAGCAGGCGATCGGCGAATGGCAGTTACTTCACCTCAGGCAGCGTCACCCGGCACCTCCCAGGCCGCCGATCTGGCCTCGGCGCGGCGCGTTCTTGAACATGCGCGCCTGGGGCTCGACGCGCTCGCCCAAAACCTCGGCGACGCCTTCATCGCCGGTCTCGACGTCCTGTCAGGCGTCACCGGGCGCGTGATCGTCTCGGGCGTGGGCAAAAGCGGGCATGTGGGACGCAAGATCGCCGCGACCATGGCCTCGACGGGAACACCGGCCTTTTTTGTGCACGCGGGCGAAGCCAGCCACGGCGACATGGGCATGATCGCCCCCGGCGATGCGGTCATCGCCATCTCCAATTCCGGCGAGGCGGGCGAACTGCGCGATCTTGTCGCCTACACGCGCCGCTTCGGCATTCCGCTCGTCGCCATCACCAGCCGTCCGAACTCCACGCTCGCCCAGGGCGCCGACGTCGTGCTCGCGCTGCCGCCGGTGGGCGAAGCCTGCGCGATCGTCGAAGCGCCGACCACGTCCACCACGCTGACGCTGGCCCTGGGCGACGCGCTTGCGGTGGCGCTGCTGGAGCGCCGCGGCTTCACGGCCGACGACTACAAGGTTTTCCATCCGGGCGGTCACTTGGGCCGCAAACTGTTCAAGGTTGAAGACCTGATGCATGCGGGCGCCGAATTGCCGCTGGTTTCGCGGGACGCGCCGATGTCCGAGGTCGTGCTCGTCATGACGCAGAAGACCTTCGGCGTCGCGGGGGTCACCGACAAGGACGGCCATCTCATCGGCATCGTCACCGACGGCGACTTGCGCCGCCACATCGGCGACAACCTGTTCGCGCTCAAGGCCGCCGATGTCATGACGCGGACGCCGAAATTCACCGCGCGCAATATGCTCGCCGCCGAAGCCCTGCGGCGCATGAACGAGTGGAAGATCACGTCGGTGTTCGTCGTCGACGCCGACAAGCCGGTTGGCATCCTGCGCATGCACGATGTCCTGCGGGCGGGCGTGGTATGAGCGACGCCCACCGCGAACCCGAACGCTTTTCGGCGTGGACGCCGCGCGAGGCGTCGGTCGCGCAGTCCGTCGCCCAGTACAGCCGGTTCGTCGGCCTGATGAAGATCGCGCTGCCGTCGGCGGCGGGGTTCCTGCTTCTCCTGGTGATTTTGCTGCCGCAGCTTCGTCGCGACGAGGACCGCTACCGCATCGATACCGAGATCAGCGACGCGCGCAGCGACGACAACCTCAGCATGACCAACGCGCGCTATTTCGGCACCGACGACGAAGGCCAGCCCTATTCGGTGCTGGCGAACGGCGTGCGGCAGCGCCCCGAGAACCAGGAGACCATCGAACTCAACGCGCCGTCGGCGGAAATCAGCCTGAAGGACGGAAAATTTCTGTCCGTCAAAGCCAACGCGGGGCTCTATAACCGCGGCGATAAGAAACTCGACCTTGCCGGCAACGTCGATGTCGGCGAGGAAAACGGCTATCGCTTCAAGACCGGCTCGGCGCTCGTGAACCTTGACGAGGGAACGGCGAGCGGCAAGGAGCCGGTGACCGGCGAGGGGCCGCTGGGCACCATGGAAGCCCAGGATGGATTCACTCTTTCGGATCGCGGACGCAATGTGTTCTTCAATGGAAAGTCACGGCTCGTGCTGAACAGTAAGGCGGCCGCCAAAACCGACACGCCGGCCGAGACGGCGAAGCCCGGAGCTCCGCGATGAACGTCCGCTTTGCCTTTCTCGCCACGCTCTGCGCCGGTTGTGCATCGCCCGCGGCGGCGCAGTCCCTTTCGTTCCTGCCCAAGAACTCCGACCAGCCGATCGTGGTGGATGCCGAGCGCGGCATCGAGGTCCAGCAGGACAACAAGCGCGTCATCGCGCGCGGCAACGCCAAGGCCACCCAGGGCGAAGTCAGCATCGTCGGCGATGAACTCATCGCCTATTACCGCGCCGGAGACAGCGGCGGCGAAGAGGTTTACCGCGTTTTCGCGGTCGGCAACGTCACCATGCGGTCGTCCGAGGAAACCGCGACCGGCGCGTCCGCGGTCTATGATTTCGACAGGGGCGTGCTCGTCCTCGAAGGCAATCACGTACGCCTCGCCAATGCCGACGGCACCGTCAGCGCGCAAAGGGCGCTCCAGTATTGGGCCAGTGAACGTGTCGCGGTCGCCGAGGGCAACGCGGTCGCCGAGGACAGCGAGAAGCGCCGCGTGTTCGCCGACAAACTCGTTGCCTTTTTCCGTGAGGAGCCCGGCAACGCGGCGGCGAAGGGTGTCGCCGGCGCCGCGCGCGGGCGCGGCGACATCACCTACATGCAGGGCTTCGGCAACGTGCGCGTCGAGACGCCGCGTGAAACCGCGCGGGGCGAACGCGCGACCTATAATATCCAAACCGGGGTCGTGACCCTGGACGGCGACGTCAAACTCACGCAGGACAAGAATGTCCTCAGCGGCGGCTTCGCCGTCGTCAACGTCAAAGGGGGCAGGAGCGCCGTGTACGGCAGCGCCAAGGAAGCCGGCCAGGCCGGCACCCGCGAGAATACGCGCGTCAGCGCGCTGATCGCGCCCAGCGCGCGTCCTCCCGAACCGGCTGCGGCCGTGAAAGCCAAACCATGACGCCCGATACGGCGCCCGCGCGCATCACGCCCGCTCCGTCCGACGCCGGCATTCCCGCGGCAGGGATCGCGGTGCGCGGCCTCGCGAAAACCTTCAAGAGCCGGCCCGTTCTGCGCGACGTGAACCTCGGCGTTCAGCGCGGCGAAGCGGTCGGTCTCCTGGGCCCGAACGGTGCCGGCAAGACCACGTCCTTCTACTGCGTCACCGGCCTCATCACGCCGGACAAAGGGCGCATCTATCTCGACGGTCAGGACATCACGCCGCTGCCGATGTACCGCCGCGCGCGCCTGGGCATCGGTTATTTGCCGCAGGAAGCCTCTATTTTCCGCGGCATGACGGTCGAGGGGAATATCCGCGCCGTGGCCGAGGTGGTCGAGCGCGATAAAGCGGCTCAGGACGCGCTGGTCGAAGCGTTGCTCAGCGAGTTCTCCATCGAACATTTGCGCCGCAGCCCGGCGCTCGCGTTGTCGGGCGGCGAACGCCGCCGCTGCGAGATCGCGCGCGCGCTTGCGTCCCGGCCCAGCTTCATCCTGCTCGACGAGCCGCTGGCCGGCATCGATCCCATCGCCGTCGGCGAGATCCGCGAAATGGTTTCGCATCTCAAGGACCGCGGCCTCGGGGTGCTCATCACCGACCACAACGTGCGCGAAACGCTCGACATCATCGACCGCGCCTACATCCTTCACGAAGGCACGGTGCTGATGGAAGGCCGTCCTTCGGAGATCGTCGCGCACGAAGGCGTGCGGCGCGTTTACCTCGGAGAGCGTTTCAGTCTGTAAGGCGAGGTGACGTAAAGAACATGGCGCTTTCGCCGCGGCTAGACCTCAGGCAGACCCAAAGTCTCGTCATCACACCCCAGTTGCAGCAGGCGATCAAACTGCTGCAACTGTCGGCGCTTGAGCTCAACGAGTACATCGAGCAGGAGCTGGAATCCAATCCGCTGCTCGAGACCGACGATACCCCCGAGACGGCCGCGCTCGAGGAAAGCGCCGGCAACGCCGACGACCGCAGCGACGACGGGCTCTCCGTGGTGGACTCCCTCGACGGCCAGAACGAGGCGCCGCTCGACGTCGAGGCCGCCGTCGAAGACAACGAGCCCGGCCTTGGCGACGACACCCGCACGGCCATCGACACGGCCAACGCCGAGAATTGGGGCGCGGGCGGCGGCGACGGCGAGCGCCCCGATCTCGAAGGCCTCGTGGCCGACGTTCCCGACCTGCGTTCCCATCTGGTGCAGCAGCTCAACTTCGCCTGCGGCGACGCGAAGGACCGCTTCGTCGGCATGTATCTGATCGACCAGCTGGATGAGAGCGGCTATCTGCGCCTGTCCAGCGAAGATGCGGCGGAGCAGCTCGGCGTCCCGCCCGCGACGATCGCGCGCATTCTCGCCATCATGCAGCGCTTCGACCCCACCGGCATCTTCGCGCGCGATTTGAAGGAATGCCTGCGTCTCCAGCTCGAGGACCGCAACCGCTACGACCCGGCCATGGCGGCCTTCATCGAGAACCTCGAACTGCTCGCCGCGCGCGATCTGAAAAAACTTCAGGCCGTCTGCGGCATTTCGCGCGAAGATCTGCAGGACATGATCGCGGAGGTGCGCGCGCTCGATCCCAAGCCGGCCTTGCGTTTCGAACGCACCATGAGCAACGCCGTGATTCCCGACGTGATCATGTCGGCGCGTCCCGACGGCGGCTGGCGCGTGGAACTCAACTCCGACACGTTGCCGCGCGTGCTCGTGAACCGCAAATACATGGCCGACATCACCAGGACCGCGGCCAGCAAGGCGGACAAGGCGTTCCTGGCCGAGAAGCTCCAATCGGCCAATTGGCTGGTCAAGGCGCTGCACCAGCGCGCCGAGACCATCCTCAAGGTGGCCGGTGAACTCGTGACCCAGCAGGAGGAGTTCTTCCGCCACGGGGTCACGCACCTGCGTCCGCTCATTCTCCGGGATGTCGCGGATGTGATCGAGATGCATGAAAGCACCGTCAGCCGCGTCACCACCAACAAATACATGTCGACGCCCCGTGGCATCTTTGAGTTGAAATACTTCTTCACCCAGAGCTTGCCGTCGGCGAGTGGCGCGGAGGCCCATTCGGCCGAGGCCGTGCGTCACCGAATCAAGGTCTTGATCGACGCCGAGGCCGCCAGCGATGTGCTTTCCGATGACAAGATCGTTGAAATTCTTCGCTCCGACGGGGTGGAGGTCGCGCGCCGGACAGTCGCTAAATATCGGGATTCACTAAATATTCCGTCGTCCGTACAACGCCGGCGGGACAAGTCCCTCGGCATTTCGTTCCGTTAACCATTGACCGAATTTAAGGCTGTCAATTCTTGACTTGCCGGAGAGCCGGCGCATATCTTCCGCGACTTTTTTAGGGCCGCCCCCGGGGGGCTGGCCGGCGACCGCGCCACTGAAAAGCGCAAAAAGGCGTCCTAGGGTTCCGTGAAGCCCGGCAGAAGAAAGACAAGAACAAAACTAGAGCAAATCCGTTCGTCCCCGTCGTATGGCGATTTTATTCGTTTGAACTTCCACACCCCTCGAAACGTCCAAAGGGTGTGATGTAAAGGCGTGTTATGGAAATTAGAGATTTGCTACAGCCTGAAGCCGTGGTCGCGGGTCTGAAGGCCGCCAACAAGAAACAGCTGCTCCAGGAACTGGCGCGGTGCGCGTCCAAGGTCACCGGCGTCAACGACCGCAAGATCTTCGAAACCCTGCTCGAACGCGAGCGTCTCGGCTCGACCGGTGTCGGCAGCGGTATCGCCATCCCGCACGGCAAGCTTTCCGACTTCAAGCGCCTGTACGGCGTGTTCGCCCGTCTCGATCGCCCGGTGGATTTCGATTCCATCGACGAGCAGCCGGTCGATCTGATCTTCCTCCTGCTCGCGCCGGAAGGCGCGGGGGCCGATCATTTGAAGGCACTCGCGCGCGTCTCGCGCCTCCTGCGCGATTCCTCCATGTGCGATAAGCTGCGCGGTGCCGAAACCGCCGACGGCCTCTATATGGTGCTGACGCAGTCGGAAGCCCAAGCCGCTTAAAGCGTTCTAAGCCGCCTTCTCCTGACACTCCGCCCGCGCTAGGCTCGCTGTCTTCTCACGGGGGCTCGCGCATGACCAAAATCCTGGTGTTTTTGGCGCTTCTCGTCGGCGGCGGCGTGTTCGCGCAGGTCGCCAAGGATCCCTTGCAGGAGATCTGCACCGGATTTCTCGCGCAAAGCGGCGCCGGCGTTTCCGGAGATCGGCAAAAGCTCTGTTCCTGTCTCGTCACCGAGACGCAGAAGCAGCTCACGCGCCAGGAAATGGAGCTTTACCACCAGGCCATGACAAGCGGCGGCCAACCGCCGCCCGCCATCATGGAAAAAGTCGTGGATGTCGCGACGGTCTGCCTGACGCAGGCGCGCTGACTATTGGCGGCCCAGCCGGAACGCCAGCGTGAACTTGAAACCGGACGCCGAGATGGGGCGGCCGTTTGAATCCAGCATCGGCGTGAAGCGCCACTCCTTGAAGCTCTCCAGCGCCGCCTGATCGAACACGCGCGCGGGGGTCGAGGTCGTGACACGCGCCTCGGTGACGGCGCCGTTCTGATCGAGGCTGTAGGCGATATCGACGTCGCCCTCGATCTTCTGCTGATACATCGCCACCGGATAATTGGTGGGCGTGCGATAGACGGGCTGCGGGTCTTTTCCGCGCTTCATCTCGATGCCGCGCGAGACTTCGACGGCCTGCTCGACCGCCGTGAGCTTGTCATCGGCCTCCTCGGCGATCTTGATCAGCAGAGTGCGGCGCGGCTGCAGCTTCTTTTCGTCCTGGCCGGCGGCGGCGCGCATGGCGATCTCCTGCTTCATCGCCGTGATGGCGGCGCGCATATTGCCGGAGGCCAGCGTGTTCTCGGAAATCGCCTGTACGAAGTACAGCGTCTCGGGCGCCTTGTCGCCGAGGGCTTCGCGCGCGGCCGCGAGGCCCTTCTGGGAAAGCTCGATGCCCTTCTTGAAATTCTTGTTTCCGTAGGCCTGCTGCACCTGCGTGCGCAGCTCGCGCACTTCGCGCTTCCCCTGCTCGCCGCAGGCCGCCACGCCGGCGCAAAGCGCCAGCACCGCCATGAAGGCGCGTGTGCTGTTACCAAAGCGATGAAATGCGAGGTTCGGCATTTGTAACCGCGGTCCTAGGAGTCGCATCCTAGATTGTCGGCGGAAGTTCCATATTTTTGGTTAATTTATCGCGCGAGTTAGTACACTTCCCGCGCGTGGGGAGGATTCGATGTTTCTTGCCGGCCAGATGATGGACCGACCGCTCCTGGTGCTGCCGTTGTTGCAGCACGCGGCCACCCATCATGCCGATTCCACCATCGTCACCCTCGGCGTCGAAGGCGCGGTGCACCGCACCACCTACGGCGAAACCTATGAGCGGGTGCAGCGCCTCGCCCATGCCCTGGTGCGCCTGGGGATCAAGCCCGGCGACCGCGTCGCGACCCTTGCCCTCAACACCTTTCGGCACCTCGATCTCTATTTCGCCGTCGCCGGGATCGGCGCCGTCTGCCACACCGTGAACCCGCGCCTTCCGGCCGATCAACTCCGCTATCTGCTCACTCACGCCGAAGACCGCCTCCTGTTCTTCGACGTCTGTTTCGCCGAGCATGCGGCCGCGCTCGTCGCCGGCGTGCCGTCATTGGAGCGGGTGATCGCGCTCACCGATGCCGCGCACGCGCCTGCCGACGAGCGCTTCGGCGATCTTCTGGTCTACGACACCATGGTCGCGCGCGAAGGCCTCGACTTCCCGTGGCCGGAGTTCGACGAAAACACCGCCGCCGGCCTTTGTTACACGTCGGGCACCACCGGCCTGCCCAAGGGCGTGCTCTACAGCCACCGCGCCCTGGTCCTGCACTCCTTCGCTGTCGCGGCCAACGGCTTGGCGAGCGCCGATGACGTGCTCATGCCCGTCGTGCCGATGTTCCATGTCAACGCCTGGGGCATTCCGCATGCCGCGCCGCTCATGGGGGCGCCGCTTGTCTTCGGCGGGCCCGCGTTCGACGGGCCGCGTCTGTTCAGTCTCATCGACGAGGAAGCCGTGACTTGCGCGCAGGGCGTGCCCACGCTGTGGCAGGGGCTGGTCGCGGAAATGCGCGCGCGCGGACGTAAACCCCAAGCGCTCAAGCGTGTCGTGGTCGGCGGCGCTGCCGTGTCCGAAGCGATGATCCGCGCGTTCGAGGACGAGTTCGGCGTCGAGGTCTGTCACGCCTGGGGCATGACCGAAACCACGCCCCTCGGCGTCATCAACCGCCAGAAGGAAAAACTCAAGGCCGCGCCGCGTGAGCGTCAGATCCGGCAGAAACTGAAACAGGGCATCGGCGTCTACGGTGTCCAAATCCGCATCGCCGACGACGAGGGCCGGGCGCTGCCCAATGATGGTGTCGCGCAAGGCCACATCCAGGTGCGCGGTCCCTGGATCATCAAGTCGTATTTCAAGGAAGACCATTCACCGCTGACGCCGGACGGCTGGTTCGATACCGGCGACATCGGCACCCTCGATCCGGACGGTTACATGGAGATCACCGACCGGGCCAAGGACGTCATCAAGTCGGGCGGCGAGTGGATCAGTTCGTCCATGCTTGAAAATGCCGCGTTGGGACACCCCCAGGTTGCCCAGGCTGCGGTCATCGGCGTTCCGCACGTCCGCTGGCTGGAGCGCCCGCTGCTGGTTTGCGTTCCGCGCGGCGCGCCGCCGACTCTCGCCGATATCAATGCATATCTGGCCGCGCGCCTGCCCAAATGGTGGCTGCCCGATGCGCTCGAATGCGTCGAAGCCCTTCCGATCGGCCCGACCGGGAAAATCCTGAAAACCAAGCTGCGTGAACGTTTCAAGGACGTCCGTCTCGGATAACGGACGAAAAACCCGTTTTGCGGGTTGTTAATTAATTTGTTACACCCTTTGCCTAAGGGAACCGTCCGTGGGGGATGGGGAACCGCGAGCCGACAATCGGCGTGCCAGAACGAAGGCGCACTTGCGTGTGCCTGCGCGCCGGCTGACACCGTAGGTTATGGGAGCCTGGTCCTGAAGGGGATCGGGTTCGAGGGACGACCAGAATGGCATTCCTTGGCCGCGCTTCATTTGAAGTGCAGGTATATCGAGAAGGTCGGTGGGCCATCAGCGAGGTGCTGCCCAGCGAGGAAACCGCGCGCCGCAAAGCGCAGGAACTCCTTCTTCAAAAAACATGCGCCGGCGTGCGCATCGTCAAGGAGACCAAGTTCTCCGAAACCAACGTTCGCGAGTCCGAGATCTTCAAGCAGATGAAGGAGGTCGAGGACGACGAGGATTTCACGATCACGCCTGTCGAAGAAGCGCCCCTGTGCGAACAGGTGGCCGACTTCTACCAAACCGCCGCCCGCAACACGATGGCGCGGATTTTCTCGAAGTATCTCGAGAAGCACGAGATGACGCCGCTCGAGCTTCTGCACAGCCACAAGAACCTGAAGCGCATGCTGAACCTGGACAGCATGGTGCCCTCGGCGGTCGACAAGATCGCAAGCTTGCATACGCGCGCGACCGGCGGCGACGCCCGCAAGCGCAAGGACGTCATTTATGAAGCCGTCGACCGCATTGCCGCGCGCGCGCGCGAGGCCGACGCCAAGCAGCTTCCCGACCTCAAGAATTCGACGCTGGACGAACTGCTCGCCAATATCGACGCGAAGTTCGCCGATACCGAGGAGCGCGCCTACATGGCGAACGTCGCTTTCGTGCGCACCTCGGTCAACTGGCAAGGCTGGCTCGGCAAGATGGCTCAGCTCCTGCCGATGGCGAAGACGCAGAAGGACGAGCGCGCCCGCGCGATGATCGACGAAATGATGGCCGACATCTTCGTCGCGAAGACGGTCATCAAGGATGTCATCGGCGTGTCCAAGCATCTCGGCGACGCGGTCATGCGCATGCTCGATCTCATCGAAGGCAAGTGCAAGCCGACCAAGTTCGCCGCTGAAGACCTGCTGGAACTCCTGAACGCGCTCTTTGTCGCGGATCTTCTGCCGCGTTCGAAGGCCGTTCTGTTCGAACGCATCGAGCGCGACCTCGGCAGCCCCGTGCGCCTGACCAACAGCGAGGATCCCGCCGCCGACAAGACTTTCTTCGAGGATGTCCTGAAGCGCGCGATCTCCGATCGCGGCGTGCTCGGCGGCCATTACATGGCCTTTGGCCTTACGGAGCGCTGGGCGCGCCTCAGCAACTTCGGCGGCGCCGGCGGCATCAAGAAAGCCATGGAAGGCGTGCGCGACAAGCTCACCTCGGGCAAGCAGAAGTTCCTGTTCCTTCTCGCCATGTTCGATCCGAATGCGGACGCCGAATCCCGCGGCGCCATCGAGGCGCAAATCCGCAATCTCGCCGCGACCCTCAACACCGTTCAAAAGATCGCTCCCGACGCGCGCACCGAAAAAGCGCGTCTGCAGGAAGCCGCCTCCATTCAGCGCCTAGTGCTGGATTCAAAACTCAACGCCGCGCTGCGCGATCCCATCGCCGCCAAGTTCGATGAGATCGTTTCCGACTACATCATCGCAGCCGGCGTCATTCAGCGCCTCGACGACGCGCGCCTGCCGTTCCGCGAGCGTGCGACGCGCCTCGTCACGTTCTGCGCCTCGGGCGTGCTGACCATCGGCCGCGCGACCACCATCGCGCGCGACACCGTGGTCACTTATCTGCGCCGCAAGGATTTCATCGCCGAATACACCGCCGATCTGCCCGAGCCGGCGGAGAAGGAAAAGGCGATCAAGGAATTCTATACGCTGCTCGCCCGCACGGGCTTCGACGTTCGCGGCTAACCTGTACTAAATCGCGCGGAAAGTCCCGTTCGCGAAATGGCCCGCCAGGGCCTGCGTGACGTCGAAATCGGCGCCCAGCCCAAAGGCGGCTTCCACCGCCGCGCCGAGACACGCGCCGCCCGCCACGGTCCGCACCAATGTCGCGTCGGCGAGGCTGATGGGTCGTGTGACGACCTCGTGCGCCGGACGCGTCACGATCACATGCTCGGCGACGTTCATATCGACGGCGGGAATGTCCTTTGTCGGGACGTCGGCTTGATTGACCCGCCAGATGCGGTGGATCGGAAACGGCGAGCTGATCACGCGCACGGCCGGATGCACGCGCAGTTGCAGCGCGCTCAAGGCCTCCGCGTCGTTTGTATCGAGCGCGCCGGCGTCCAGCGGCGGCGCATCTTCCGCCAAGTAGGCTTCCTGGCGCGCCCACTCCAGCCGCGCGATGTCGTGAAGATAAGGAAGGCTTGCCGCGATCGGCTGCGCGGCGACATGGGCGGGAAAGTCCCGGCCGTAAACCGACAGCAGGGGACGGCGCGGCGGCGAGTCCGCGATATAGCCCGACGAAAGGCTCGTGAACGCCGGCGCGCCGACGATGCGCGCCAGCACCGGAAAAGCGTTCAGAAGCGCCTGTCCCAAGCCGGTGTCGATGGTCACCTTGTGAATGGCAAGGCGCCGCGCCGCGTCCGGGGCCAGGGCTTCTATTGCGGCCGTATCTCCGTTCAGAGCTTGCTGAAACCGCCGCTGTAACTCCAGAAGGCTCATCGGGTCAGCACCTTCTGCGCGCGCCGCATTTCAGCGCTCAGCACGGGAAGGGCGGGCACGTCCGTATCCCACTCGATCAGGGTCGCGCGCGGCCCCATGAGCGTGATGGCGGCCTCGAACAGCGCCCATACTTCATCCGCGACGGGGCGGCTGTGGGTGTCGATCAGAAGATCGGGATGCGCCGCGCTCGGCGTGAAGCCGGCCAGGTGAATCTCCTCCACCATCAGCGCCGGAATGCGGGCGAGGTAGTCCGCCGCGTTGAACCCCAGGTTCACCGCGCTGACATGGACGTTGTTCAGGTCCAGAAGCAAACCGCATCCGGTGCGCGCCACCAGGCGCTTCAGGAACTCCGGCTCGTCCATGGTCGAGCCCCGGAGCCCGAGATAGCGCGACGGGTTCTCCACCAGGATGCGCCGGTCGAAGGCGTCCTGGGCCCGCGAGACGTTCGCCGCGACGATGTCGAGCGCCGCCTCCGTGTAGGGCAACGGCAGCAGGTCGTTGAAATGAACGCCGTCGACGGCGCTCCACGACAGATGGTCGGACACGAACGCCGGCTTGATCCGCGCGATCAGCGCCTTCAGGCGTTCCAGATGTTCCTGGTCCAGCCCTTGCGCCGAACCCAATGACAACGCGACGCCGTGGCAGCTGATGGGATAGCGTGCGGCGACGGCGTCCAGCATTGCCGGGCGGGGACCGCCGTCGCACAGGAAATTCTCGGCATGGATCTCGAGCCACGGCGCGGTCAGAGGCGCGTCCGGCGCTTCAGCGGCGATTTGCGAAAGATGCGCCGACCGCAGACCGATCCCGCAGGCGCGCGCGAGGCTCACTTCTTCCTGTCGGTCTTTGTGGCCGGGGACGGGGCGGGCGGCTTGCCGATGCCGGCGAAGGCTTCGAGTTTGCCGCCCATCTTCTCGCAGGAGCCGCCTTCGACCAGCACCCACTCCTTGCCGCTGTAGTCGACGGTGGAAAGGCCGCCGCACCCATGGCTGCCGTCGGCCGCCGCGCAGCCGTTCTCGCCCGCGACCGCCACACCGAAGCACTTCTCCTTGCCCTTGCTGGCGTCCGCGCCGGCGGCGGGCGCGAATTGGCCGGCCATGGCCACGGCGCCGGCGACGGCGGCGGCGAGAGTCTTCTTATCCATTCGGCAGTCTCCTCGGGAAACGAACGCGTCTTAAGGTGATGATACAAACTGGCCTAAACCCGAAAGGAATCACAGCTCTGTGAAAGACGGATCCCCACAGCCTTGTTATCCGAACGATCAAGGCCGTTGCAATAATTGTAACATTCGGTGAATTGACCGTCCGCCGTGTTAGGGTGAAGAGAACGCCCAAATGAGCACATCAGCCAACGATTCCGAGACTTTGTCACTGCGTCCCACGCCCTCAGACTCCGTCGGTCTGCGCCGCCGTCTCGCGGATTTCGAGACCCTGTCCGACGCTCTGGACTACGCCGCCCAGGGCGAAACCGGGATGAACTTCTATTCCGCGCGCGGGGATCTGGAGATCGTCCTCCCGTACCGCGACCTGCAAGGCCGCGCCGAGGACCTCGGCCGGCGGCTTGTCGGCCTTAGCATCGCGCCGGGCGACCGCGTCGCCCTCCTGGCCGCGACGCATCCGGACTTCCTGGCCATGTTCTTCGCCTGCCAGTACGCGGGCGCGATCCCGGTGCCGATGCCCTTGCCTACCGCTTTTGGGCGCCGCGAAGCTTATATTGAACAAATCAAAGGCCAGTTGCGCTCCTCGGGCGCGCGCATGGCTGTCGGCCCGGCGGACTTCCTGGCCCTGGTCGAGGAAGCCGCGGCCGGTCTCGCGCTGATGCTGATCGGCACTGCGGCCGACGTCCACGGCCGCGCCGCGCCGGCGGTTCTTTTGCCGAAAGCGAAGACCGAACAGCTCTCGTATATCCAGTACAGTTCCGGTTCGACCCGCTTCCCGACCGGCGTGATGGTCACGCACGCCAGCCTGATGGCGAACTGCCGCGCGATGACGCGCTACGGTGTCCGCAACGGCGCCGGCGACCGCGGCACCTCCTGGCTCCCGTTTTTCCACGACATGGGCCTTGTCGGCTTCATGCTGGGCGCGCTCACCAGCCAGACGTCGATGGACTATCTGCCGACCGAGGACTTCGCGCGCCGCCCGCTCACCTGGCTGAAGCTGCTTAGCGAAAACGGCGGCACCGTCTCCTATGCGCCGTCGTTCGGCTACGAACTCTGCGCGCGCCGCGTCTCCACCATGGCCGAGGGGTCGCTCGGGTACGATCTGTCCAAGTGGCGTGTCGCCGGCATCGGCGGCGAAATGATCAAGCCGAACGTCATGCAGTCCTTTGCCGAGGCCTTCCGTCCCTACGGCTTCTCGGACAAGGCGTTCTGCGCCAGCTATGGATTGGCCGAATGCGTGCTCGCGGTCAGCTTTGCCGACGCGGGCGCCGGCATGCTGCTCGATCACGTCGACAAGGAAGCCCTTGAGGCCCACCAGGCCGTGCCGGTCTCCGCCGGTGCGGCGGATGCGCGCACGTTTGTCTCGTGCGGCAAGGTGCTGCCGGAACATCGCGGCGAGATCCGCGACGAAGCGGGCCAGGTGCTTGGTGAACGCCGGGTCGGCCGCCTCTTCGTGCAAGGCCCCAGCGTCATGCAGGGCTATTTCAACGACGACGAAGCCACCGAGGCCGCGCTCGTCGACGGCTGGCTCGATACGGGCGATCTCGCCTATTGGATCGGCGATGAACTCGTCATCGTCGGCCGCGCCAAGGACATGATGATCATCAACGGCCGCAACGTGTGGCCGCAGGATATCGA
>JAYSFT010000062.1:0-14908 GCA_041913245.1 Rhodospirillaceae bacterium
TTGCGCAGGGCGCGGATCTTGGCGACGGACAGGAACATGTCCGCGTCGGCGGTGACGGTGAAGGCGATCTGCTTCACCGCCGCCGCGATGTCGAGGCCATTGTCGGTCATCGCGCGCAGGTATTCGACGGCGCTGGCCAGCACGCAGGCCAGTTCCTGGGCTTCCGACGCCCCGGCGGAGTGATAGACCAGCGAGCTTACATTGTAGGTACGCGCCTTGGGCAGATGTTGCGCCGCATAGCTCGCGAGATCCGCGACGCGCGCGCGCGCGGTGTGCGGGTCCGACGTGATGCGGCCCTTCGCCGCGAACACCGACAGGACATCGAGGCCGAAGTTGCCCGCGAAGTTCGCCGTCTGACCGCGGTTCTCCAGCAGCTTGATCAGGTAAGCCGCGAACACCAGCGACGGATAACCTTCGAGGCTGACCGGCGCGAGGTCGAGCATCACGCCGTTGAGGGTCTTGGCGAGATCGGCGTAGCCGTTCACCGCGACGCCGCTCTTGCCCTCGGGGCAGAGCCGCAGCGTGATCGAGGTGACGCCGTTCTCGAGGTCCTGGAGAATCTCCTTGTTCGCGGCGGCGGGATCGGGATGGCTGTGCACCTGGCGGATGTCCCAGCCGTTCAGCGCGCCGGCGAGAACGGTGCCGCCGCGCACGAAGGGCGCGCCGCCCGGCAGTCCGGACGGATCGTTCGCCGAAGGCCAGTCGGCGCGGGTGTACAAGGGGCGGATGGACAGGCCGTCGTAGGTCTTGGAGACGAGCTTCTTTTCAAAGGGCGCGCCGGCCAGCACCTTCTCCAGAAGCTTCATCCACTGAGCGTCGCTCGCGGGCGGAAAGTCCGCCGCGAGTTTCAGCGCCGCATCGCTCGAACCGGTCTCTTTCGCCAACGCACCTTCTCCCCAGGACAGACGCCGCACATCGTATTTTTCTTAAGTGGTGCGCCCACTTACGTCAAACGCGGGGCAAACCGTGCCTGTCCTGCTCAAAGGGGGGGGCTCCGCGCATGGAAATACCTGTTTATACTCAAGAAATGGCAAGTTTTGACCGCCCCGCCGATCCGGCTGTCGCGCCCTCCGCGTGGGTCCTGCGGTGGGCGCCTTTGATTCGCCCGGGCGGCCGGGTTTTGGATGTGGCCGCCGGCCACGGCCGCCATGCCCGCGCGCTCCAGGCGATGGGCCACAAGGTCGTCGCCGCCGACATCGACACCGGCGGCTTGAGGGACGCGCCGGGTCTGGAAGTCCTCACCGCCGATCTTGAAACCGGCGCCTGGCCGTTTCCGCCCGGCGCCTTCGACGCCATCGTCGTCGCGAATTATCTCCACCGGCCCCATTTCCCGCATCTCATCGCGAGCCTCGCGCCGGGCGGCGTCCTGATCTTCGAAACCTTCGGTCAGGGCAATGAACGCCTCGGCCGTCCCCGCAATCCGGACTTCCTCCTCGCGCCCGGCGAACTGCTGCGCGCGTTCGAAGGCGCGCTTGAGATAGTCGCCTATGAACATGGCGAAGAGACCCTTCCCAGGCCCGCCGTGCGCCAGCGTCTGTGCGCCCGCAGGGGAATTGGACCGGTCCATTTGCAACCTGCCTGAACGGCAACCCCGGATAGGTCTGGCGCGTTGATTTTTCCGGCGAGCGGTGGGCCACAGGGGAAGGTCCTGTGCGACACGCGGCAGATCCATCAGTACGAGGGATCGCTTACGCCGCGCCGTCACGGAGCCTGCCCGCCGTTCGTCACTCTTGATCGAAACGCGCGGGCACGCTTTCTTAGCGCCCATGACCATCCACATCATCAAGCTCGCCGTCGGCATCGACGACGTCGAGCATCTCGCCAAAGTCCAAAAGGCTTACGCGCTCGCCAACGGCAATCCGCGCTGCCGCACGCGCAACGCCCCCAAGCAGGCCGAGGAGTTGATCGAGACCGGTTCGCTCTACTGGGTCATCGGCGGCTATATCATGGTCCGCCAGAAGGTCCTGAAACTGCACATCCGTAAACGGGACGGCAAACCGGAGTGCCTGATCGAACTCGATCCCAAACATGTCCTGGTCGAGCCCACGCACCGCCGCGCGTTCCAGGGCTGGCGTTACCTGAAAGAAGCCGACGCCCCCCGTGATATCAAGAAGGCGCGCGGCAAGCCCTTCGTCGATCCCAAGATGACCCGGGAAATGCGGAAGGAATTGCGCAAATTGGGCCTTTTATAGGCTATTTGCGAACTATCCCGGCGTATATATCGCCGCTATAGTCGGCGGATGTTCCGCGTCCTCGCGCTCCTCGTCTCTCTTGTTCTCGCCGCGCCCGCGTTCGCGCAGGATAAGCCGCGCCTGACCATCTTCGCGGCCGCGAGCCTTACCGAAGCGCTCGGCGATGTGGGCAAGATTTATGCGGATGCCGGCCACGCGCCGCCGGTCTTTTCGTTCGCGGCGAGTTCGGCGCTCGCGCGCCAGATCGAGAACGGCGCGCCGGCGGCGCTGTTCGTCTCCGCCGACGAAGAGTGGATGGACTATCTCGCCGCCCGCAAGCTGATCGAGCCCAGCTCGCGCGTTTCGGTGCTCGGCAACAGCCTGGTTCTCGTCGTCCCGAAAGGTGACACGCTCGGCGTCGTCATCGGCCCGAACTTCGATCTCGCCGGCGCGCTGAAAGGACGTAAGCTTTCGCTGGCCGATCCCACCGGCGTGCCGGCGGGCCGCTACGCGCAAGCGGCGCTCGCGTCGCTCGGCGTCTGGAAGACTGTCGAGCCTCTGGTCGTGCGCGCCGACAACGTGCGCGCCGCGCTCACCTTCGTCGAACGCAAGGAAGCCGCCGCCGGCATCGTTTACGCCACCGACGCCGCGCTCACGGACAAAGTCGATGTCGCCGGCACGTTTCCGGCCACGAGCCATCCGCCCATTTCCTATCCGCTGGCCATCATCGCCGGGAACGACAGCGCCGAGGCGCGCGCCTTCCGCGACTTCCTCCTGGGCGAACCCGCGAAAGCCATCTACCGCAAATACGGTTTCGCCGTACGATAGCGGTGGGGAGCGCGAGCCATGTTCGATCTGACACCGGCCGAGCTGGAGGCGCTGCGCCTCAGCGTCAAAGTGGGACTCGTGAGCATGCTCGCGAGCCTGCCGGTCGGCTTCGCGCTCGCCTATCTGCTGGCCCGCCGCGAGTTTCCCGGCAAGAGCCTGGTCAACGGTTTCATCCTCTTGCCGCTGGTGCTGCCGCCGGTCGTGACCGGGCTCATCCTCCTCATGCTGTTCGGCAGCCAGGGCGCGCTCGGCAAATTCTTTGAACAGACCTTTGGCATTACCTTCGCCTTCAGATGGACCGGCGCCGCGCTCGCCGCCGCCGTCATGGGTTTGCCCCTGATGGTGCGCGCCATGCGGCTTTCGATTGAAGCGGTCGACCGGCGCCTGGAATTCGCTTCGCGCACCCTCGGCGCCAAGCGGTGGTGGACCTTCGTCACCATCACGCTGCCCCTGTCTCTGCCCGGCATCATGGCCGGCGCCATTCTCTCGTTTGCGAAGAGTTTCGGCGAGTTCGGCGCCACCATCACCTTCGTCTCCAATATCCCCGGCGAAACCCAGACGCTGCCCATCGCGATCTACTCCATTCTGCAAACGCCCGGCGGCGATGGTCCGGCCTGGCGGCTGGCGCTCGTCTCGGTGGCCGTCTCCATGATCGCCGTCGTCGGCGCCGAATGGGTGGAGCGCCGCATCCGCACGAAACCCGCATGAGCTTCGACATCGATATTACCGCCAACCGCGGAGCCTTCGAGATCGCCGCGACCTTCCGCGCCGATCCAGGAATCACGGTGCTGTTCGGCCCCTCCGGCGCCGGCAAGACGTCGATCCTCGATCTCATCGCCGGCATCCTCACGCCGGCGCGCGGGCGCATTGCCGTGGACGGCCAGGTGCTTTTTGATTCCGCCGCGCGCGTCAACCTCGCGCCCGAACGCCGCCGCGTCGGCTATATCTTCCAGGACGCGCGCCTGTTTCCGCACCTCTCGGTGCGCGCCAATCTGGTCTACGGCTACAACCTCACGCCGCCGGAAAAGCGCTACGCCGCGTTGGATCACATCGTCGAGCTGCTCGGCATCGCCCCTCTTCTCAAACGCGCGCCGCTGTCCCTGTCGGGGGGCGAGCAGCAGCGCGTCGCCATCGGCCGCGCCATCCTCGCCAGCCCGCGCCTCCTCCTGATGGACGAGCCGCTGGCGTCCCTCGATGAAGCCCGCAAGGCGGAGATCCTTCCCTACATCGAGCGCCTGCGGGACGAGTTGAAAATCCCGATCCTCTACGTGACGCACCTCGCATCGGAAGTGGAACGCCTCGCCGACGTGGTGGTCGAGATCGCCGCCGGTCGCGTCACCAGCCAGCGCCGGGCCTGAAAGTTACCCCGCGGGTAATATATCGGATAATCGGATTACTTCTGGGCCTCGCATCGAATTGTTCGATATAGTCGGGCCATGGATCTCGAACAGGTACGCACCTTTCTGGAAGTCGTGGAGGCGGGCAGCTTCGTGCGCGCGGCGCAGGAGTTGAACGTCACCCAGTCGACCGTCAGCGCCCGCATCAAGGAACTCGAACTCCTGCTCGGCCAGTCCCTGTTCGTGCGCCGCAAGTCGGGCGTGATGCTCACGCCGGCCGGCAAGCGCTTCCAGCCGCACGCCGCGACCTTCCTTCATGTGCTCCAGCAGGCGCGCCAGGACGTGGCGCTGCCGGCGGAGATGGCCGCGGTGCTCAACATCGGCGGCCAGTTCAGTTTGTGGGAGCGCATCCTCCTTCAATGGGTCGGGCAGTTCCGCGGCGCGCGGCCCGACATCGCCGTGCGCGCCCAGGTCGGCACGCCCGAATCCCTCATGCGCTATCTCGCCGACGGCCTTCTCGATTTCGCGGTCATGTACGCGCCCGAAGCCCGCCCCGGGTTCCGCATCGAGAAGCTCATGGATGAAAGTCTCATCATGGTCGCGACCCGCGCCGCGCATGGCGGTCCCGGTGAAGCGGACTATGTGCACGTCGACTGGGGCCCCGACTTCGACACCTGGCATTCGGCGCAGTTCCCGCGCTACAGCGCCGCGGGTCTGTACGTCAGCCTCGGCAACCTCGGTCTCAAGCATATCCTCGCCCATGGCGGCGCCGGCTACTTCCCGGCGCGTGTCGTCGCCGACGAACTCGCGCGCCGGAAACTCTTTGTGGTGAAGAACGCGCCCGAGTTCGTGCGTCCCGCGCATCTCATCTACGCACCCGACGCCGCCAGCGCCGTGCGCGAGGCCGCCCTCGAAAGTCTGCGCGCCGCCGTCGCGGTGGACGCCGCGGGGTCCTAAAGCGAGTCGCGCGCGGCCGCACGCGCGTGAGCCCACCCGAGTCCGCGCAGGATATGTCCTTGCGATTGTGCGTAAGGCGAATGTCCCGTGGAATATCGCGCCGCGCGCATCTTCGCCGCGATTTTCCCACTTCAAATGATTACAACATGGGAACTTTTTGAGCGGTGGCGTTGCGCGCGCGGAACCCTTCGGCAACATTGCTTTCAGCAGCATGGGGCTCCCTCGGATGCAGAAGTGGATCGCAGCGGCGGTCGTCGCCGCCTGGACGTTGCCTGCCGCCGCGCCCGCGGGCGCGCGCGACTTTTTCAATCCGCACACGATGCTCGGTTGGCGTCAGCAGACCGGCGCCGCCGCCGTCGCTTACGTCCGCGCGCCGCTGGGGCCGCCGATCTTCAAGGCGCCGGTCCGCGCCGGCTTCGCGCTCACCGGCCCGCGTTCCTACAACGCCGGCGAAGCGCCGCTCTACAGCACCGGTCCGCGTCTAGTGGATTTTTCCGTCTCCGGGCGCGGCGTCGACGCCCGCTGGATCGCCCGGCTCACCGTGGGCGATTATCTCGCTTGGACCAACGCCCCGAAGCGGATCGCCCCTCGGGGCAAAGTGAATGTGATCGATGCCGGTTCGATCGCCGCCGGTCTCGCGGCCGGGACGGTGTCTTTCAATGAAAAAGAGAGGCCCTAAACGTCTTCGGCGCCCTGGCGTTTGGCCATCACTTCATCGAACCTGGGCATCGTGGCGTGATCGCCGGCGCTGACGCCTCTGCCGCTCAGCGCCACGCCCACCGTCTTCGCCAGGATTTTCAGGTCCAATGCGAAGCTCACATGATCGACGTACCAGACGTCGAGCTTGAAGCGCTCCTCCCAGGACACCGCGTTGCGCCCGTTCACCTGCGCCCAGCCGGTCAGGCCCGGCTTCAGTTCATGGCGCCGGCGTTGTTCGGCATCGTAGTACGGCAGATATTCCGGCAGCAGCGGACGCGGGCCGACCAGGCTCATGTCGCCCGAAAGGACGTTCAGGAGTTCGGGCAGTTCATCGAGCGAAGTGCGCCGCAGGAATTTCCCCAGCGGCGTCAGCCGCGCCGCGTCGTCGAGCGGCTTTCCGTCCGCTCCTTTGCCGCCCGTCATGGTGCGGAACTTGATGATCTTGAAAAAGCGGCCATGCAGGCCCGTGCGCTGCTGGGTGAAGAACGCCGGGCCGCCCATGCGGATCCAGATCGCGACCGCAAGGACCAGGAAAACCGGCGACAGCACGATCAGTCCCGTCAGCGACAGCGTGATGTCCAGCGCGCGTTTGGCGCGCAGCGTCCGCCGCCGCAGCACCGCTTCGCGCGGATCGGCCGCGACGGTGTCCTGCACCAGGTTGCGGAACTCGGCGCAGACGCGCTCCAGGTTGAACCGGCCCGCCGCCAGCGCCGCCGCTTGTTGCCCCGCGCGGCGCAGGCCGTCGGCGTCCGTCAGAAAATCGGCCAGTTCCTTTGCCGCGTCGGCGGGCGCGTTGATCGGCAGACTCACGCCGGCGCCGCGTCCTTCCACCAGGTCACGCTGCCAGCCGTGGCCAAGCAGGATCACCGGTTTGCCTGCGGCCAGTGCGTCGAGCAGGAATCCGCCGCGCGCATCCGGCGCGCAGTCCGCCAGCGCCGCGAGGGAGAAGCGCAGTACCGCCTGGAGGTCCTTGCGCGACACCGGCCCGGTGAAGATCGCCGACGAACCCAAGAGGCCCATGGTCTTCGCGGCGGCTTCCAGCGATCCGCGCGCGGGGCCGTCGCCGCAGAACAGGAAGCTGAGCGGCTCGTCCTTCATCTGCGCCGCGATCTCGAGGACGCGTTCCAGCGCGCGCCCGTGGGACATGGTCCCGGCGAAGACGACATAGGGCCGCTGTCCGCCGTCCGGCAGAAGCTGCGCGATGCGCGCGGGCAATTCGTCGGGCGCCTGTGTCTGCGTGTCGCACCCCAATAAGCTGACGGTGATCTTGGTTTCGGCGATCCCTTCGGCGGTGAGATCGTCCTTCAGGGCCGGCGTCACCGTGATGATGCGCTTGGCCGCCGCGGCTCCCAGCCGGTAGAAGGCGCGCTCGATCCCGCGCCGGCATTTCTCGCCGAAGGACGCGGCCATCGGCGCGGCCTTGGGTGCGCCGTGCATCACGTCGAGAATCAAGGGGATCCCCCGCCACAACGCGAAGAAGGCGGTGAGCGGCAAAAGGCGGATCGGCCGGTCCGTGGTCACCACGGCGTCGACGTTCCTGATCTCCCAGATGTTGAGCATCGCCGCGCCGGTGAAACTCCCCGCGAAGCCGCGCGTGTGCGCCTTGCCGAAGGCGGGCGCGGGACCGCCGGCGGTCTTCAGCGTGATGCCGGGATCCAGCGCGGCTTTCTCGCGTTTCGATTTCGCAGCGAGGATCGTGACCCGATGCCCGCCCTGCGCCAGATGGCGCGCGAAGTCGTAGGTGCGCGTCAGCCCGGCGTCCTCGCGCGTGCGGAAGTCCGGCTCGATCAGCAGCACATGGAGGCAGGAGCCTGGCGCGGGGCTGTTCATGGACTCGTTATACAGGCGAGCGCGGCGGTAAAGCCAGCGATCAACGCCGGGATTTATCGCGCGGACCTAACGCGTCGCTTCGGTGACCACCGCGCGCAGCGTCTCGGCCATGAATTTCATGTTTCCGGGCGTTAACGTCGGGTGCACCGGCAGCAGGACCGTGCGGTGCTCGATGGACTCCGCGCCCGGGTGCGCCGGCTGCGGGCCCATGTTCGCGAACGCTTTCTCGCGGGCGATGTCGGGGCAGGCGCCCACGCGCGCCGGCACGCCGCGCGCGATCAGCGCGTTACAGATGCGCTCGCGCGTCCAGCCGTCCTTCAGCGCCGCCGGGTTCACGAAGAAATAATACTTGTAATACGCGTGGGTCAGGTGCGCGGGCACGCGCGGCACGGTGACGCTGTTCAATCCTTGCAGCGCGCCGTCGAGGATCATGGCGTTGGCGCGGCGTTTCGCGATCCAGGCCGGAAGTTTGGCCAGTTGCGCGAGGCCGATCGCCGCCTGCGCTTCCGTCAGCCGCCAGTTGGTGCCGAAACTGTCCGCGACCCATTTGAACGCGCCGGGACCGCCCGCGTTCGGGTCGTGGGTGACGGCGAAGTTCTTGCCGTGGTCGCGGAAGGACCACATGCGCTGGTACATCGCTTCATCATCCGTCACCACCATGCCGCCCTCGCCGCCGGTGGAGATGATCTTGTCCTGGCAGAACGAGAAGCAGCCGATGTGTCCCAGGCCGCCGACAGGCCTGCTGCTCACGCTGGCGCCGTGGGCCTGCGCCACATCCTCGATCACCGCGACGTTTTTGCTCTTCGCCAGGGCCAGCAGGGCTCCCATCTCCACGGGCCAGCCCGCCAGATGCACCGGGATCACGGCTTTGGTGCACGGGGACAGCGCCGCCGCCAGCGTTTCGGCGGTCATGTTCTGCGAGACGGGATCGACGTCGGCCACCACGGGGCGGGCCCCGCGGGCGGCGACCGCCGCCGCCGTGGCGATGAAGGTGCGCGCCGGCACCACCACCTCGTCGCCGGGCCCGATGTTCAGGCCGTACAGCGCGAGTTCGAGGGCGACCGTGCCGTTCGCAACGCCGAGCCCGAAGCGCACGCCGCAGTGCGTCGCGTAGGCGTTTTCAAAAGCGCGGCCCAGGTCGCCGGTCCAATAGTTGACGCGGCCCGACGCGAGCACGTTCGCGACCGCCTGGATTTCGTCGGCGTCGTAGAAGGGCCACGGCGCGAGGGTGGAATCTGACGAGGGCGCTTGAGCCATGGACGAAGGCCGCATGTATGCGAGCGCGGCGTTATTCCGCCGGCTTGCGTGTGTACAAAAGGATATTGCGGCCCCTGTAACGCGTCGCGCCCGCCGGGTCAAATCGGGCCTCGATCTCCTTCTTCAGCGCTGCCGTGCCGGCGTCATCCTGAAGCAGGATCACGTTGTAGTCCTTTTCGATCCAGCGCTGCATCGTCTCCTCGCTCCACAGGCCGTCCGCTTCCACGGCGGCGCGGACCGCTTCGCGCATTTCGCCGACCAGGCTCTGGTTGATGGTGCGTTCTGTCGCGATCAGATCGAGGCTTTCCGCCGGCATCGCATGGCCCGAGGCCGCGACCGCGTAGGGCAAGGCGGCCGCGTCGTTGCGCCCCAAGCCGTGGATCACCAGCACGGGCTGTTTTGTCTTCAGCTGCGCCGCGGCCCAGCGCGTGAGCGATGGGATTTCACCAAGCTCCGGCGCCGTCGTCAGCCCGTCGAGCAGGGGGCGCGGAAACGCGTTGGCCTGGGGATATGACGCCAGGCCGGGCGCGAAGGTGTTGATCGCCACCGCCGCGACCGCGCCGATGGCGACGGATGTGCCTTGGGTCAGGCCGTGGCGTTTCGTCCATCGCCCGCCCGTGGCCAGCGTCAGCGCGGCGGACAGCGCGCCCAGCGCGATGAAGGCCGGCGTCGCCGGATGCATGCAGGTATCGCAGGCGCCGGCGGCGCTCAGGTTCGCGTACTGCGCCGCGGCCAGCCAGAGAAAGTACAGCGGCGCGATCCACAGCACGCGCAGCGGACCGCGCGCGGCGATGAACAGAACAAGCGCGAGCAGGATCGTGCCGGCGTTGGGCAGCACGAAGGACTCGAGCAGTCCGCGCAGGTTTTCGATCTCCAGCGCCGCGCCGAGTCCGGGCGGGCCATGCGTGCCCCGGGTCACGAGCGTGTAGTCGGGTCCGAACACGCCGGCGTCGCCGAGCAGCGGGCCCAGTCCCGGCAGGTTGAGCGCGAGGTCCAGGAACTTCGCCGGCAGGAGCGCGATCGTCAGCGTTGCCGCGGCCGCGAATGCGCCGAGCACGAGCGCGCCGTGCACCGCGCGGTCGCGGCCCACGGCGGCGACATAGAGCGGGATGAGCACGACGATCGCGAAAACCATGTCCTGGCGCGTGAAATAGAGCGCCGCGCAGACCAAGCCCATGAGCACGCTGAAGGCCGCATGCGGCCGGCTCATGGCGTGCACGATCATCCACACCGCCGCGAGGTGCAGCGCCGCGACGGTGGCGGCCGGCGTGGCGGTGGCGAAGAAGAACGAGGTCGAGGGCGTGGCGAGGAAGATGAAGGCGGCCGCCGCGGCGACGGCGGCGTTGGCCGTCAGCGTTCGACAGATGGAGAACAGCAGGAGCCCGCTGACGGCACCCAGGACGACCGACAGGATCCGCCCCGAAACATGCCCCGCGCCGGCGATCTGCTGCCAGTATCCGATCTCATAAAAGTAGAGGGGCATTTCGGCGGGGGTGTCGGCCGGCGAGTAGGGCGTCACCGCGCCGGTCGCGTACCACCAGCCCCGCACCAGCGCCGCGACTTCCGCCGTGAAGGTTTGGGCGTTGAACAGGGTGAAAACGGCGATGGCGCCGTAGGCGGCGACCGCCAAAAGGCCAAGCAGGGCGGCCGGGGCCCGGCGCCGGAACTCCTGCGATGTCAACCCACCCTCGGACATACTCCCCCTAACCCTCTGTCAGGGCGCAATATTCCTAGAAATGGCGTGTCTTCGCCCGCCGGGGATGTCCCGCGATGCGGCCGTCCGTCCCGCCGTTTCTACCTATGCGCTAACATTTTGATAATACACGATTACTTAAGCTATCGACAGGACAATTCGGCGGGGTTCTTCTTTGTCTTCGCGGGTAGACATGAGGGCCGTAGGTCACCATAATGCCTCCCGATCACACGGTAAAAACGCCGGATCAACCGGCATGGTTTCTCACGGGTTGGCGCGCAACAGCAGCGATGTTGCGCGCGTTTGTGTATGTGTGCCGTGACAAGTCCATGCGTCCATTTTACAGCCGTCTCCGCCCCATCGTTCTTTTCGCCGCTGTCGCCATGGCCGGTTTCGTATCCGGGTCCGCGTCCGCGGGCGTTGAGGACGTGCTGAAGGAGATCGGCGAAGGCGGCCGCGCGCAGGTCATTGTCCGGATGAAGGCCGACGGCGGCGGCGCCGCGGCCTGGACGGCGCGCTTGTCTCCTTCCCGCCAGCGTGTCGCGGTCGCCACCGCCTTCCTCGACGCCGCTCCCGCGTTCGATCGCGCCCGCATCGCGGGCGTGCGCCGCTTCCGGACCATCCCCTATGTCGCCGCGACGGTCACGCGCGAGCAGGCGATGGCGCTGGCCGGCGAAAAGTCCGTCGAAGGCATCTTCCTCATCCGCCGCGAGCGCCGCGCCGAAATCCCGTCGGTCGAGCGCGTGACGGCCGTGGGCCTGTCGGCCGCGCAAACCTCCATCGACCTTGGCTCGGTGTGGGACCGCGGGTTCGACGGCGCGGGCACCGCCATCGCCGTCATCGACAGCGGCATCAACGTCAATCACCCGGCGCTCACCGGCAAGAACGTCGGCGACGCCTGTTTCGCGAATAGCTTCGGCACGACCACCATCGCGCAGTGCCCCTCGGGCGCGACGCCGCAGATCGGTCCCGGTGCGGCCTCCAATTGCCCGGGCGATTCCACCCGCTGCGATCACGGCACCCATGTCGCCTCGCTCGCCGCCGGCAACGACGGCGCCGTGTTCGGCGTCGCACGCGGGGCGAAAATCGTTCCCATCGATGTCTTCTCGCTGGTCACCGATCCGGCCGAATGCAGCCCCGATCCGGCGCCCTGCATCCTCACGGACTCGCTCGCGGTTCTGAATGCGCTCGACTACGTCAACGAGAAGGCCGCCGAACTCAAGATCGCGGCGGTCAATCTCTCCGTCGGGGGCTCGTCGCGCGACGGTTACTGTGATGACGATCCGCGCAAGTCCGTTATCGACATGCTGCGCCAGAAGGGCGTCGCGGTGGCCGTCGCCGCCAGCAACGGCGGCCTGACCGGCAAGATCACCACCCCGGCATGCATCTCCTCGGCCATCGGGGTCGGCGCCGTCGACAACGGGACCACCGTCGCCTCGTGGTCGAATTTCGCCGCAACGCTGGACTTTGTCGCACCGGGCTTTTCGCTTTCGGGCGCGAAGGGCTCGGGCTCGGGCTACGCCACGCGCAGCGGCACGTCCATGTCCACGCCGCTGGTCGCGGGTGCGTTCGCCGTGCTCCGCCAGGCCTATCCGACCCTGTCGGTCGACGCCATCGAAGCGGCGCTGAAATCGACGGGCATCGCCGTCACGCGCGCGGACTCCGGCATCACCGTGCCGAAGATCCAGGTCGGCGCGGCTCTCGACACGCTGCAAGGCGTCAACCGCCGCATGTTCAACAACGTCTTCGCCGGCCAGACCGCGCTCGGTGAATCACTGCTGCGTTTCTACAATCCCGGCGACACGGCCGGTAACGTGAAGGTCACGCTGCGCGACGCCGGCACGGGCGCCTACGTGGGCGACTGGGTCAGTCCGGCGATCCCCGCGCATGCCGCGCTGCAGTTCACCGCCAGAAGCATCGAAGCCAACGCCACCAAGGGCGGTTTCCCGGTCGCGCCGGACATCCGCGCCTACTTCAATTACGAAGTCGCCGGCAGCTTCAAGGGCTCGGCGCAGCACGTCCTGTACAACGATCAGGCCGGCGTGCTCGCCAACCTCACCAACTGCGGCGCCGCGACGCCCAGCGACACCGCCAAGCACCTGATGAACGTGCACTCGTCGTCATTCGCGGAATTCCCCTCGCGCATGCGCATCGTCAACACGGGCGCCGCGCCCGCGGCCGCGAAACTCACCTTCTACAACGCCGGCACCGGCGCGAAGGTCATCGCGTGGACGAGCCCGGAGATCGCCGCCGGCGGTTCCTACGAAATCACGGTCCCGCAGATCGAAGCGCGTGCGCAAATCCCGGCGGGCGCCATGGACGGCGGCAACGGCACCTACAACGTGACGTTGGACAATTACGGCGGCTACTTGCAGCACCTGGTGGAGAATGTGCGCCCGGGCGCGCTGCTCGACATGACGGCGAAATGCGACATCGCCGTCTCGTCGGTTACGCCGTAAAAAATCGTCAGCCGCGGCGGCGGAACTTCCGCTGGCGCGGACGCGCGATCATCATCACCGGAAACTTGATGACTTCGTACACGGCGAAGCCTGCGAGCGCGCCGATCATCGTATAGAAGATCCCGGCGCCGCCCTGCGGCACGCGCGGCACGAACGCGCGGTCGGTCTCGGCCATCAACTGCGGCTCGCGGTGGCGCATCAGCGCATAGGGTTTCAGCAGCGGGCCCGAGGACGAGATCGCGGTATGGGCGATATTGAGCCGGTCGAACCGCGTTTGCGCGGTCGCCTCCAGTTCCTGGCGCACGACGTCGCTCATCAGCTTGTAGCGCAGCCCGGTCTTGATCTCGTTCACCCGGGCGCGGGCCTGCTCCAGGTCCCGGGACAGGCGCTCCTGATACTGGGTCATGAAGGCATGGCCCTGGCTCGCGCCAATGGCCGCCCCGGCGACAAAAACCGCCGCTACCAGTACGTCAAATTTGCGCCAGAACCAGTCCACGCTCTAAAGGCCCCCAGGTCGTCATGCTTCAATTCGTCTGCTGGCGCCGCAATTCCGAAGTTCGCACAGTCTCGCGGCAACCCTTTATGCGAACTTCGGAATTACGAGCGGCGCTAAAACCTATAAATCTCGTGTGGCTTAAAGGATTTGAAGTTCCTACCCCAATTCGCTACCGACGCTTTAGGAACTTCAAATCCGCCACACGAGTGACTATAAGGCCCGCGCCTTCCACCACAAGCCCTTTGCCCAACCCATGCGCGTCGATCAGTTCGATTTCGATCTGCCGGAGGGGCGCATCGCGGAGCGCCCCGCCGTGCCCCGCGACAGCGCGCGCCTTCTGTATGTGACCGCTTCGGGCCTGCGGGACCTTCGCGTGTCGGATCTGCCGTCACTCCTTCATAAAGGCGACCGCCTTGTCCTCAATGATACGCGCGTGATCCCCGCGCGGTTGCTTGGCATGCGCGCGCGCGTCCCCGAAGAACGGAAGCCCGTTTTCGGTCGGGACGCGCGACAAAATACAGACCCGGTGAAGGTCGAGTTCCTGCTTCATCGCCGCATCGCGCCCGACGCGTGGCAAGGTTTCGCCAAGCCGGGCAAGCGTCTCAAGGTCGGACAGACGGTGGAATTCCCCGACGGTCTCACCGGCGATGTCGTGGAAAAGGCCGAAGCGCTTGTGACTTTGCGTTTCAATCGTTCCGGCGAAGCGCTGACGGCCGCGTTTGAATCGGTGGGCCACGTCCCGCTGCCGCCCTACATCCGGCGCACGGACGATGCGCAGGACCGCGAAGATTATCAGACCATGCACGCCGCCAAGCCGGGCGCGGTCGCCGCGCCTACGGCCGGGCTCCACATGACGCCCGGCCTCGTTGATGCGCTCACGGCCAATGGCGTGGACCGTACGCACGTCACCTTGCACGTCGGCGCCGGCACGTTTCTTCCGGTCAATGTCGACGACACCGAGGATCACGTCATGCATGCCGAATGGGGCGAAATCGATGCGGCGGCGGCGGCGGAACTCACCGCCACGCGCCGCGCGGGCGGCCGCGTCGTGGCCGTGGGCACCACCTCCTTGCGCCTTCTCGAAAGCGCCGCGACGCCCGAGGCGGCTTTTCCGCCCTTTTCCGGAGAAACATCGCTCTTCATAACGCCGGGCTATCGCTTTAAGACTGCCGACATGCTGC
>JAYSFT010000063.1:0-14902 GCA_041913245.1 Rhodospirillaceae bacterium
GCGAACTGGTGGCCATGGCCACGCCGCGCTGGCCCGTGCGCTTGCAGCGCCCGACGATCGTAAAGGTCATGGGGTGTCCTTCTTTGGAGGGGGAAGCGTGAGCGCGTCTTCATCGCGCCAGCCGTAGGAAACGGTTTCGCCCGCCATGAGCGCGGCCGCGCCGGGAACCGTGGCGATGAGCGTGTTTGCGCCGGCGTCTATCTCGATGCGTGTCGTCGCGCCCAGGAAGGACTTCGCGCGCACGACGCCGGCGCCGCGCATGGGTTGCGCGGCGGGGCCGATGAGCACGTTCTCCGGCCGGATCGCCACGCCCGAGGCAAGGAAATTGGTCTCGCCGACGAAATCGGCGACGTAGGAACTCAAGGGCCGGCGATAAACATCTTCCGGCGAACCGATCTGGGCGATGCGTCCCTTCTCCATGACCACGATGACGTCGGAGAGATTCATGGCCTCTTCCTGGTCATGCGTGACATAGATGAAGGTGATGCCGACGTTGCGCTGCAGCGCTTTCAACTCGCCCTGCATGCGTTTGCGCATCTTCAGATCGAGCGCGCCCAGCGGTTCGTCGAGCAGCAGCACGCGCGGCTGGGTGACGAGCGCCCGCGCAAGCGCGACCCTCTGCTGCTGGCCGCCGGACAGCCGGCGCGGATATTTATCCGCCTGATCGGAAAGGCCGAGCTTGGCGAGCATGGCATCGACGCGCCCGGCGATCTCGGCTTTCGGCACCTTGTCCATGCGCAGGCCGAAGGCGACGTTGGCCCGCACCGTCATATGCGGGAACAGGGCGTAGCTTTGAAAGACCATGCGGGTATGGCGCTTGACCGCTTCGTCCACCGGCGCGCCCGCGACACGCACCTCGCCCGCGTCCGGCTGCTCGAAACCGCCGATGATGCGCAAGGTCGTGGTCTTACCGCAACCGGAAGGCCCCAGGAGCGTGACGAACTGGCCCGCCGCGACATCGAGATCGATGCCGGCGACCGCTTCAAACGCGCCGAAGCGTTTGACGACGCCGCGCAGCTGAACATCCGGTTGGTCGCTCGCGGCCCCCATGGTGATTGGCTATGCCGCTTTCACTTCGTTCCAAATATCGTTCCAGCGGGAACGATCCTTGGGATTGCCTTTGAAGGTGAGCCGGTTCACGGCCGTCGGATCGATGCCGAGATTCTTGACGAGCTGCGGTTCCAGCCGCGCGACCGCCGCCTTGGAGGACGGCGCGTAGCCGAGATAACGGGCCATCATCTCGCCGTGCTCGGGGCTGAGGGTGAAATTCGCATATTCCTCGACCAGGGAAAGTTTGCGGGTGCCTTTCACGGCGGAGATCGCCTCGCTCCAGCCGATGGCACCTTCCCTGGGCCATACCCAACCGGCGTCGATGCCGGCCTTCTTCAAAGGCTCAATGACCGTGAGGAAGGTCCAGGCGACGACGACTTCACCGGAGGCCAGCATGTTCTGAACGTCGGCGACGTTCTTCCAGTAGGCGCGCAGGAGCGGCTTCTGCGAGATGAGAAGCTTTTTCACCTCCTGCAGTTCCTTCTCCTCCATATCATAGGGCTCCTTGATCCCCAGCTTGAGCGCGGCGAGACCCAAGGAATCTTCCGGTTCGTCGCGCAGCGCGATGCGGCCCTTCCATTTGGGATCGAACAGCGCATTCAGGGAATCGATCTCGCCGGTGACCTTGCGGTTGAAGGCCAGGGCGTTGGCGCCCCAGACGAAGGGCACGCCGTAGAGCTTGCCGTTCACGGACCATTGCGGGTGGTTCTGGAATTCCGGGAAGAGATCCCTGGCGTTGCCGAGTTTCGCGGGATCGAGGGGTTCGAACAGGTTGGCGCGAACGGCCAGGGACACGTAGTTCTGCACCGGCACGATCATGTCGTAGAGTTTCGTGCCGCCGCCGCGCAGCTTGGCCATCATCTCGTCGGAGCTGGAGTAGAACGTCGGCTTCAGATCCAGCTTCACCTTGCTCCTGGCGTTCTCGAGGAACGGCTTCTCGCCCCAGCTCGACCAGGTGAAATAGTTGAGCGTGCGTTCTTGAGCGAAAGCGGGGGGCGCGAAAGCCGCCGTCGGCAGCGCGCTGATACCCGCCGCCGCCGCGAGGGCGCGCAAGGCGCCGCGCCGGGACATGCCGGCGGGCAGGAGCAGATTGAGGTCGAGAGTCTCCGTCATGAGCTACTCACCTTTATCAACCGTCGTCTGCCGCGAGCGGCGGATGACGACCTCGGCGATGCCGGCCATCACGCAGCTCACCACCACGGTCAGGGTCGCGATGGCATTGATCTCCGGTGTGATGCCGACGCGCAGCATGGACCAGATCACCATCGGCAACGTGTTGTCCGTGCCGGTGGTGAAGAATGTCACGACCACCTCGTCGAACGAAAGGGTGAAGGAGATCAGCGCCGCGGTCAGGATGGCCGGGGCCAGCAAGGGCAGCGTGATTTCCCAGAAAATGCGCGCGGGGCCGGCGCCAAGGTCGCGGGCGGCCTCCTCCAGCGACGAATCGAATCCGACGAGGCGCGCCGAAACGATCAGGAAAACGTAGGGAAAGGCCACTACGGAGTGGCCCATGATCACGGTGCCAAGGGAAAGGTCGATCTGCGCGAGGTTGTAGAACCCCAGGAGGGCGATGGCGAGGATCAGGTGCGGCACCATCATCGGCAGACTGGCGCCCGACCGCAGGGCCGTGCGCAGGCGCGGCGCATAGCGGTGCGCGCCCACCGCGGCGGCGAGGCCAAGCGCGGTGGCCAGGACCACCGTCGCGCCGGCGACCAGGAGACTGTTTCCAAGGGCGGCGCGGAACTCCTCGTTCGCCGCCAGCCGCGCGTACCAGCGCAAGGTGAACGCGCGGATCGGGAAGACGCTGATCTCGGAGCTGTTGAAGGAAAACAGCGCGACGAGAACAAGCGGCGCGAACAGGAACAGGAGCACGAGCGCCGTCCACAGGCCGAGCAGCACGGTGGAGGATTTGCGCGCCGCGATCATGCCGCACCCGCCGGTTTCCCTGCACGCAGGAAGAGGGCGGCGAACAGCAGGATGATGGCGAGGATCGCCAGCGACATCGCCGAGCCCAGCGGATAATCGAATGACACCCCGAACTGCTGGGCCACGACGCTGCCGATCATGATGCTGCGCGCGCCGCCCAAAAGCTCCGGCGTCACGAACGCGCCCATGGACGGGATGAACACGAACAGACAGCCCGTGGCGACGCCCGGCAGGCTTAATGGCAAAGTGACGTGCAGGAATGTGCGCCAACGGCCGCCGCCGAGATCCTTCGCCGCCTCCAGAAGACGCGGATCGAGTTTTTCCAACACGGCATACAGGGGGAGAATGAAGAACGGTACATAGATGTGCACGAGCGCGAGGGTGACCGCGAAGTCGCTATAGAGCAGCCACGCCACAGGTCCGCTGGTGAGACCGAGCGCCTGGAGAGTCTGGTTGATCGCGCCGTTGGCGCCGAGGATCAGCATCCAGGCGTAGGTGCGCACGAGATAGCTGGTCCAGAGCGGCAAGATCACCAGCACGAGGAGCGTGAGCCGAAAGCGTTTGGTTTTTCGCGCGAGGAAATAGGCGACCGGATAGCCGATCATCATCGAGATGAAGGTCACGATGAGCGCGAGCTTGATGGTGCGCCAGAAGATGCCGAGATAGAGCGGACGGATCAGACGCTCATAGTTCGCGAACGTCCATTCGGCGACGATGTTGTAGTCCACCACCTTCCAGAAGCTGAGCAAGGCCATGGTGGCCATGGGCAGGATGAACAGGGCGCCGATCCACAGCGCAGGGGGAGCGAGAAAAGCCGAGGCGGCGGCAAAATCGCGCGCTTTCCTGGCGGCCATGGCTCCGACATCCCCCGAAATCGTACCCGACGCAGGAACGCTACCACCCCGCGCACGCCCGGAGCAATCGGCTGGAGAATCCGTGTAACAGCCGGTTCAGCGGTTCGCCGCGATATAGGCGTCCACTTCGGTTTCCATCAAGGACAGCGGCAGGGCGCCGGCGCCGAGCACCGTGTTGTGGAACGCCCGCAACGAAAATTTCGGGCCGAGGGCCTTGCGGGCTTTTTCACGCAGTTCGTAGATGCGCAGCTGGCCGATCATGTAGGACGTGGCTTGGCCGGGCATCACGACGTAGCGCTCCACTTCGCTGGGTTCGATGCCGTAGTCGATGGCCTGCTGGCGGGTCCAGCCCTTGGTGTGAAGGCCGGTATCGACCACCAGGCGCCGCGCGCGGAACAGGGCGGCGTCGAGATACCCGAGATAACCTTCGGGATCGTCCTTGTACCAGCCCTCCTCGGCGGCGACCCGCTCGGCATACAGCGCCCAGCCCTCCGTAATCGCGGAGATGCCGCCGAACGCGCGAATCTGGCGGAACTTCGGCAGCGACGCATCCTCGTTCATCAGCGCGATCTGGAAATGATGGCCGGGCACGGTCTCGTGATAGACGAGGGTCTTCAGGCCGAAGAGCGTCATTTCGTCGTCGCGCAGCGGCATCTGGAAAATGCCCGGCCTGGAGCCATCGAGCGGCGGCGCGGTGTAGCTGGCCGCCGCGCTGGACCAGCGGAACTCGGGGTACGGCTGCGCGATGACGGCGCCCTTGGGCATGCGATCGAACACCTGCGCCGAACGCTTCAAGGCGTCGGCGAGGAAGGTGTCGATATCCGCCATGATCCTGGTGCGGCCTTCGGCGTTCAGCGGATAGGCTTGATCCTTCTCAAGCTGTTCGATGCGCTGTTTCACCGTGCCTTCGGTGCGGCCGATCTTTTTGAAGATCGCGTCCATCTCCGATTCAATCCGCGCGACTTCGCGCAGGCCGATCTCGTGGATCTGGCCGGCGGTCAAATCGGTGGTGGTGAAGCGCGCCAGATGCCAGGCGTAGGCCTTGTCGCCGTTCGGCAGGTTCGAGATGCCGGCGGCGTCGCCGGCGGCGGGCAACTGCGCCTCAAGGACTTTGATCCCTTCCTGCCAGGCGGGATAAACCGTGGCGGCGATGATGCGCTGGGCTTCCTGCGCGAATTCCGCGCGGCGCACGTCGGAGACGACTTTGCCGGCGCGCAGGCGGTCGTTGAAGGTGGCGGCGAGCGGATTCTCGGCCGGCTGCCCGCCGATGAACTGCTTCATCTGGCCGATCGTGGCTTCGAGAATGAATTTGGGCGGACGGATTCCCCTGGCGCCGGCGGCGCGGGCCTCACCGGCCGCTTCCTGCATGCGCGGTCCCACAAGCGCGAGGCGGGCCAAATAATTCCGAGCATCCTTCTCGCTGCGCAGAACGTGCTGCACCGTGAGCGTATTCACGAGATTGATGTTGGCGCCGCCGAACTGTTCGAGCGGGAACGTGAGGTCGAGGAACGGCTCACCCTCCACCACCATGCCGAGCTGCCACTCCATCAGGTCGGCGGAAACACGGTCCGCGGGCGGCAGTTTCGCGCGGTCATAGCGGCGCAGCGCGGCGAGGCCTTTCCTGGCGAGGGCGATGCGCTGCACCGCGACCTCGCGCGTCTGCGGCATGAGCATGCGTTCGACACGCTCCTGCTCCTCGCCGCTGAAGTAGCGGGCGCCGGCGGCGAAGTCGCTGTGGAAGCGCATCCACTCGTCGGTGAAGGCGTCGAAGAACCGGGCGATGGGCTGCTCGGGCGCGCGTTGTTGCGCGCCGGCGTTCGAAGCCGCGCCGGCAGCGAGAATGACCACCAGCGCAAGACGGACAAGAAGGCTCATGAGATCCCCCGGGAGAAGCGGTCTTCTCGCGTCAGTCTATAACGAAGCGGCCGCGTCCGGATGTCATCCGGGCGCGGCCGCGTGAAGGCCTATAAATTATTGATAATTAAAAGCTATTTCGCCGCCATCAGCGCCTGGATCTGCTTCACGGCGAAGTCCACCTTCATCTCGTGACGCAATTTTCCGAGTTCGACGCTCGACTTGCGGGCGTCGCCGGTGACGCCGTTGTTCGGCGTGTTCGGCCCGCGCTGCACCTTGCCGTCCACGACCGGCGCGCCTTCGGAATTCGGGAGCTGATCCTTGCGCACCCATTCGCCGCCGCCCGCGATGGTCTCGAGGTACATCATCTCGGACGTGTCCTGGATACCGCCGTGCTGGCCCACCGGCAGCTTACGTTCGACGAGGATCTTGTTGAAGGCGTCGCGCGCGGCCGTGTACGGATGATCGGCGTAAAGGACGCGGGCCTTGCCGGCGTATTTCGTGGTCAGTTTCTTGGCGACTTCAGCGTAGACACCGTCCGGGCCCTGACCGCCGCCGCTGTCGCCCATCAGAACGACCGTCTTGAACCCGTTGGCGATGGCCTGCTCGGACACGGCTTCAAGCACGGGACCGAGGACGGCCGGCGGGATACCGATATCGCCGGGAATTTCGGCGTTGCCGTTGGCGGGGCTGAACGGCAGCACCGGCAGGGCGATGGCGTTGCCGAGCTTCTCGGCGATATGCTTCACGACCTGACGGCCGATGAAGTTATGGCCGGCGATGATGTTCTGCGGCCCGCGCTGTTCGGTGCCGCCGGTGTAGAACAAGGCCGTGGTCTTTCCGGCCGCGATCGCCGCCTTCAGTTCGGGCCAGGTCATCATCTCGATCTCGACGGTGTTGGGCGCCTTGGCCGGAGCCGCGGCGGCATAAACCGTTGCGGGCGCCGCCATCGTCAAAGCCAGCAGAACGCCGGCCGCTTGAACCATTTTCATCGTCTTCTCCCTATTTCACGAGTTTGCAGCCGGGCGCAGGAAATGTGCCCGGATTGAATGTCTCTCCACCCACGGCCCTCGCGTGGTTCTTCCAGGCCGCGGCAATGATCGAAAAATCTTTCTGGGCGTCGGTCTTCTCGGGACCGCCTTCCAGTTTGGCGAAATAGTCGTCCGTCGCCAGCTTCAGAAGCTTGAGGTCGGCGTCCGGCCATTTCGCGACCGTCATCCTGGCGCTGACGGGCTTGCCGTCCACCAGCTTCGGCGATCCGTCGTGATTGCGCTGCATGACGCCGGCGTTGAGGGCCAGCATCTGTTCGAGCCGTTCGCACTGGATGGACTCGGTCGCCTTGTAGGATTCCGCGACCGACTCCTTCGCGGCGCGATGGATCGCGGCTTTCTGCGCGTCGGTGAGGCCGTTCCACACCGCCTTGTCGATGTGCATCCACGAGACCAGGGACGGCTGATGCCACGCCGGCGTGTGGGCATAACGCGCGCCCATCTGGCCGATGTTCTGGGTGCAGGCGCTTTTGGTTCCGGCCGGGATCGGGAACGGCACGGCGGGCGTGCAATCGAGATCGCCGGAGTCGGGGTTCCCGAGCGGACGGGCGGCCGTCGGTTCCTTCACCGGGAAGAAGTCGACGAGATCGTCGCTCGGATTGATGTACTCGAAGCCCTGGATCGTGCCGGTCTGCATCGGCAACAACACGGGCTGACCGCCGACGGCGGGATAATAAGTGAGCGTCTTCTGCTTGATGGTCCCGCGCTCGACCAGGATGTCGCACGCCCGATCCACCACGTCCTGCGGCGGCGAGAGATAACGGATGCGCCAACCGGAGGTGCAGAGCCCGGCCAGACCGACACCGCTCTTCTGGGCCAGGCACTCCGCGTCGCCTTTCTCGCATTGCGCGGCGCCCATGGGCTTCGGGAAAAAACCGGAGTTCTGCGCGGTGCTGCCGACGACCGGGATAACGATTTGAGTCCCGCCCCGGCTGTCGAGCACCTGCTGCGCGAGCTGCGTGCCGTTGTGCCCGGCGGCATCGACCTTGGCGGTCGTCAGGAAGGCCATCATCTGCTCGAAGGTAATCCCGAACGGAACCGAGTTATAGATGAAGCCCCAGGACGGATCGTTGAACGCCGGCTTTTCCTGGCCGCCGTTCCTGCCGAACTGAATGCCCGCGCGCAGCGCGTTCACGCCGCGGTTCACGCTGTTGTCGGGCTTGAAGATCACCTGCTGCCCGGCGGGCAGCGCATCGGCGCCCTTGTCGTCAGTGTAGGCCAGCACCTTCTCGATGAAGATGCGCATGGCGCCGTAGCCGGGGTCCTTGGGGTTCGTGGACGTGCCGTTGCCGCGCCCGACCGTGGGTGACTCGCTATACTCGTTATAGGAAATCGTGACGTCGGCCTGGGCGGCCTGCGCCGCGATACCCGCAAATAGAACTCCCAACGCAAAAGCCCGCGACATCGATTCTCCTCCCAGAGACAAATGTAAGGCGACTGTATCCGCGCGACATTCACCGCGGCAAGCGGGTGGGCTGAACCGTAGCTCCATTGGAGGCCACGTCCCAGGCCGCGAAGCGGACCCACTTCTTGCCGCGGGCGTCGAAGGGGATTTCGAACCTATGGGAACCGAATGCCGCGAGGTCAGTCGCCGGGATCACCCGGCGGGTGGTGGTCTTACCGTCGCCGGTCATGATCTCGACGAATTCCAGCGGGAAGGTCCAGGAGACATCCGCGACCAGCTTGGCGGCGCGGCCGCTGCCCTGGACCTCGAAGGACGGAATCACGACCTCGCCCGAAGACCAGAAGGTGTAACCGGTCTTGAGCACTTCGATGAGCGGGGTGGCATCGTCCGGGGACGGGAGCTTGTCGAGTTTCACGTATGTGACCGGTGAGCTGCCGTAGCTGTCGTCGCCCGGCCTCTGATCGTAAACCTCCGAGATGGAGAGCACGCGCTTCAAAGGGACATTCTTGTCGGCCATCCAGTTCGACATCTCGTCGAGCAGCGGCCAGCAGCGATAGTCGCACAGCCGGCGCTCGGACCCGTCGACGCCCATGCCCCAACGGCCGCCGAAGCCGTTGTATTGCGGATCGCTGAAATACGGCCGGTCCTTCACGGCATCGGGAAAACCGGTGGAGCCCTTGGTGCGCGGATGCGGCATGGAGATGATGGCATTCTCCTTGCGCACCATGTTCATGAGGTCCTCGGGCCCGCCGACGTGATAGACCTTGCCGTATTCGGGGTTGGTTTCCTCGGCCGGCTGTCCGGGAAGGCGTTCGTCCCAGAACACGGGCTTGCTGAAGATGATGTCCGTGTGGCCGCCGAGCGGGCCGCGGAACAGCTCCTGCGCCGGAAGAATGAGGAAGCTGTCGTCGGAATGGGCTTTCGATCCGGCAATGGCCCATTTCGTGACCGCGAGGCGGCGCGCGTTGGCCGTCTGGCGGCGTTTGACCGCCTCGGCGGAATCGGCGTCCGGCAACGGATCGCCGGATTCATTCCAGAGGGAGAGCTGCACGGCGTCGACCGGCGCGATGATGTTGATGCCGGCCGCTTTCAAGGCCATGAAGTCCGGCAGCTTCACGTCGGGGCTGCCGGCCTTCTCCAGGCGCTGGGACATGTCCATGTGATAGTGATGGCTCATGACCTGATAGCCGGGGACCGGGCGATAGACATCGCCGTTGGTGAAGGCGAGCGACTTGCCGATGGCCTCCTCCGCCTTCCCCAAACTCGGATAGAGGAACACCGTCATGAGCTGTTCGGTGCCGGGGCGGGCGCTGAACAGCGACCAGTTCTCCTGGAAAGTCTCGTGCGCATGGTCTTCGTATTCGTTCTGGCGCACGCCGAACGCATAGGAGCCGCCGGCGTCCTTGCGGTAGTAGTTGTAGCCGACGTTGACGGCGATCTCGCGCGACCAGAAGAAGCGGTGCGGCGGCGGAAAGGCCGCGATCGCGCCGCCGTTCTGCTCGACGGCGACAAGGCGGTTCGCCGCGCGCAAAGGCACCGAACTCGCGTTCACGGCGCCGCGGAGCTTGTAGTCCTGCCAGGTGTTGGCGGTATCGCGCCACGCCACGCGCGAGCTGCCCTCAATCGCGAGGCCTTTGAGCCCGGCGTCATACTTATAGGCAACCCATTCCTTCGTGGTTTTGCCGATGACTTCCTGGCGAATCATGTTGGTGCCGCGGAAGATGGTGTAGCGCAGCAGGCCGCTGAACACGCCGAGCTCGACGCCCGGATAGTCGATGACAAGGCGCGCGCCCTCGGAGCGCACGGCGCAGCCGGCGATCTTGTAGACCACGTTCGTGCGCTGGATCTCGGACGCCTCGCGCGGCAGGCCGGGCTGGCCCGCTTCGGGAATGCCTTCCGGGGGCGGAATGGAATTGCCGGGAAACGCGCCCGCGGCGGGCGGCTTCGCGCGCAGGAGCGGCGCATCCCAGAACGGATCGAAACGGTATTTGTCGACGTTCGCTTTATCGATGGGGATCTTCAGGTCGCGCAGCGGAGCCAATTGCTGATTGCTGATGCGGCGCAGACCGCTGACCACGGCGTAATCGGGGACCGCGTTGGTGACGATGGCGGTCCAGGCGCCATCCCCGCGGCGCAGGGAGAGGTCATGAATGACGGGGGCGCCGTTCCGGACGGCGATCTGGAGACGCCCTGTCTGGCCGGCGTCGGCGGCCCAAGTGATGAGAAGACCATTTGCATCGGCCGCCGCGGTGAGCCCTTCCACCGCCTTGTAGCCGGACATATTGCACGTCACCGATTGCGCGGCGGCGGGCAGCGCGAACGCGCTGAGGCCAAGGGCGAAGAGTGCGGTTCTGGAGACGGATACCATGGGTGTGAACCTCCCTGAAAACAAAGAGAGCGCCTTCGCATTTTTCGTGCTGGGGCGCTCCCTGGTCGGTGGGCATCGCGGCCGCCTTGACGGAAGCGGCCGCGATTCCTTCAGCTCTTAGTACTTGAAGCGCAGACCGATGTTGAAGTAACGGCCAAGGAAGTCATAGACGTTACGATTACCCGGCTGGACGAACGAGGACGGCGCGCCGACGTCCTTCGGCGGTTCCTGGTTCGTGACGTTGTTGACCGAGAGATAGACCTCGTTCTGCGAACCGAACGATTCGAAGGCATAGGTGACCGTGATGTCCGTGTAGAAGGCCGGATCGACGGTGTTGTCGTCGACGAACACGCCTTCGACGCGCTGGGCATCGACGAGCTTCGGACCGATGAAGCGCTCCTGAATGAACAGCTTCCAGTTCTCATACTCGTAGTTGGCCCGCAGGTTGACGCGCCACTTCGGATCGTTGTTGCCGCCGAGGGTCGGAATGCGATTCCCGCCGAGCGCCTGCGTGTACGCAGCCGTCAGACGGGTGGCCAGCACACCCATGGTCAGATCGCCGCCGAAAAGCTCGGTGTTGTAGCGGGCTTCGAAGTCGATACCGGCGTTGACGACTTCCGACAGGTTCAAGAACGGCGAACGCACGCGGACCGTTCCGGCCACCGGGGTGACGTACTGACAGAAGCCAGGGACGCCCAAGTAGCAGTTGTCGATGGTCTGCTGCGAACCGACGGTGTTGATGCCGCCCTTGATCTTGATGTCGTAGTAATCGACCGACAGGTTGAACCCTTCGAAGAACGTCGGCGAGAGCACCACACCATACGTCTGCGTCAGAGCGCGTTCCGGAACCAGGTCGGGGTTGCCGGAGGTGATCTGCACGACCGTGGTGGCCACGCCGTTGGTCGACGACGGGTAGAACTGGTTCTGGCTGTTGAAGGTCGAGCTGTTATAGAGCTCGAGCAGGTTCGGAGCGCGGATGTCGCGAGACACCGTTGCACGCAGGCGGACATCCGGATTGATCTGATAGTCCACCCCGCCTTTCCAGGTCGTCACGCCGCCCGACGTCGAGTAATCGGTATAGCGAACGGCGGCGTCGGCGCTGAGTTTGTCCGCGAGCGGGGCGCCTTGAAGCAGCGGCACACCGACTTCGGCGAAGAACTCTTTCACGTTGTAGCTGCCGCCGAACGGCTGGAAGTTGGCGAAGCGGTACGGACCAAGGCGACCCTGCAGCGCCGCGGGCCCGCCGCGGATGCCGGTGAAGTCGATGACCGTGGGCGAGATCGGATCGGTGATCTGACGCACTTTCTCCGTACGGTATTCGGCGCCGGTCGCGAGCGAGACGTTGCCCGCTTCGAAGCCGAAGCCGAGATCGCCGGAGATGGTGGCCGCGATCACATGCTGGTTGAGGGTGAAGCGCTTCCACGAATCGCCGATGGTGTAGGCGATGGTCGACGGATCGACCGAGTTCGGGCCGAACAGGTTCTGCGGCTTACAGCCCGGATCCATGCCCGTGCCGCCCGGCACGAACACGTTGTTGAGCCAGTACTGCGAACGGCAGACGATCTGTCCGGTGTTCGGGTTGACCACGGCGTCGGCCGCGGCGTAGGTCGGACGCGCTTCGTTCAGGTTGTCCTGCGCGAGCAGCTGGTTGGTACGGCCGTGCGAGTAGCTCACGTCGTAGTTCCAGCCGTCGAACACGTCGCCTTTGAAGCCGACGGCCTGACGTAGCACCTTGGTCTTGGTGCGGATGGTGACGTCCGGATATTCCAGCATGTAGCGGCCGAACTGGAACGAGGTGACGCCCGCCGCATCCATGCGCGCGGCGATGGTCGGATGCAGGAAGGCGTTGTCGCGGAAGATGGTGTAGCCGAAACCGGCGCCGGTCTGGTTGCCCTTCTGGTTCGGGTCACGCGCGTTGGAGTAGGAGAAACCGACTTCAGCGTAGAACTGATGAGAGTCGTTCACGTCATACGTCATATGCGCGAAATTCGCGGTGCGCTCCTGGTCGCCCGTCAGGTTGAACGGGATCCAGGCGCCGTCGCCGCCGCTGGCCCAGGTGGAGCCGGCGCTGTAGCCGTAGTTGAACGGCGCAGGCACGCCGCCCGCGAGGAACTGCGTTCCCTTGAGCGGACCGGCGCTGATCAAGCCGCCGTTCGAAACGACGGTCGAGGTGATGTTCGGCAGCACGAGGTTGGTCGGACCGGAGCCGGTCGTGTTCGAGATGAGGCCCCACGGACGATCCCACCAGTCGCGGCCGGACTTGGTGTTGACGCGCGTGCCGTCCTGGCGGGCGTACTGCGTGGAGGCGATCACATGCAGGCGGTCGCCCGCGAAGCTGCCGCCCCATGCGAGCGAGGCTTTGTAGTTCGGCACGTCGCCGAAGGTGGAGATCCCGGCGCCGACATCGCCCTTGAAGCCGACGAATTCGGTGTCGAGGATAAGGTTCACCACGCCGGCCACGGCGTCCGAGCCGTAGGCGGCGGAGGCGCCGCCGGTCACCACGTCGACGCGGCTGACGAGGTTCTGCGGCAGGATGTTGAAGTCGACCGAGTTGTTCTGGTTCGACGCCACCGTGCGGCGGCCGTTGAGCAGAACGAGGTTACGGTTGGTGCCGAGGTTGCGCAGGTTCAGGAGGTTCTGGCTGTTCGAGCCCGAAGCGCCCGTGCCGGAACCTGTCTGGTTCGCGCTCGCGGAGGCCGCAAGCGCCGGCAGCTGCTTCAGCGAGTCCGCGAGGTTGACCGGCGCGGCTTGCGTGAGGGCCTCGGTGGTGATCGCGGTGACCGGCGTCGCGGTTTCGAAGCCGGTGGTCAGACGCGAACCGGTGACAACGACTTCTTCAAGATCGGAAGCGTTGGCGGCGGCTGCGTTCTGTTGCGCATGGGCCGATCCGGCGACGCCCATAGCCAGCGTCAGCGCCAGAAGGCTCGTTCCGGACGACAGTCCGGTGAAAATGCGGCGTGAAGTGTTCACAGTTTTCCTCCCCAGTGAATGAGATTGACCGGTGGGCGGCGGCGCCGCGCTTTCCCTAGCGGCGAAAGTACCGATCCCCCGGTAGTCATAAGGGCGAGCGTCCTTGCTCGGCGGAGCCGCTGACCCGTTTTGCAACCAATTTTACGTGCTCTTCCTCCCTCTTCGTTCCAACCCGAACGGCGCGCCCTGAGACGACGCCGCATTATTTCCGATCATTTCCTGGGCGGGATCAGGCCGTTGATCTGCTTCACCGCGTAATCGACTTTCATATTGAAGCGCAGAGTCCCGATCTCGACGTTGGACCGGCGCGCATCACCCATGATTCCATTTTTCGGATCGTCCGGGCCGCCCGGCTTCGCCTTGCCATCGACCATGGGCGTGCCGACGGCCGTCGCCACCAGGTCCTTGCGCACCCAGGTGCCGTCTTCCTTGGCCATCAGTTCGGACGTATCGGGAAGGCCGGCGTGGCCGCTGTCGGGATAGCCGCGCTCCTTGAGGATCTTGGTGTAGTCCTCGCGCGCCTTCGTATAGGGGTGGTCGGCGTAATAGACATGGATGCCTTGCGGGGCGTACTTCGCGTCGAGTTTCTTGGCGACCGCCGCGTAGACGCCGCCGTCGGGCGACGTGCCGCCGCCGTGATCGGCCATCAACACCACGTTCTTGAAGCCGGTCTTGATCGCCTGTTCCGAGACACGCTCGAGGACGGCGAAGAGGATATCGTTGGTCAGGCCGATGGTGCCCGGCAGTTCGGCCGTCGCCTCGTTCGGCGTCCACGGCAGCACCGGCATCGCGATGGCGTTGCCGAGCTTGAGGGCGATTTCCTTGACGATCAAAGGCCCAAGCAGATTGTGCCCGCCGTTCACGACGTGGGGGCCGCGCTGTTCCGTGCCGCCCGTATAGAACAGCGCCGTGGTCTTGCCCGCCGCGAGCGCGGCTTTGACTTCCGGCCATGTCATCCGGTCGAATTCGACGAGTTCTTCTTTCTTCGGCGCGGCGGCGGCGAACGACGGCGCGGCGGCAAAAGCGATGGAGAACGCGACACTCGCCGCGAGGAAAACGCGCATCGCAAAGCCCCCCTTGAAACGCATAGGAATCGCGCAAGAATCACGCAAAAACACTCTCCCTCGCAGCGGCCGGCGTCCGCCGGTGCGGCGCTTACATCTGTTTTTCGTCTGATACGGAATGACGCCCGGGTTCTCGCGCGCTTGAAGACGCGTGTGTGGCGGACGCTCGGCTAAACGCGATCGCTGTCTCCCCCTCGCTCGCGCGCGGCGGCAGCCGCGCGCTTATGAACCCCTCTCGCACCCAACCCCCGCGACCCTCCCGCGGGGGATGTCTCCTCGCTCTTACTCCCGGCTGCTCGATGGCTGGGCGGCGGGCGCGGTTGTGTTGGCGCTGACGGCCCTGTCCGGATGCTTCACGAAGA
>JAYSFT010000064.1:0-14790 GCA_041913245.1 Rhodospirillaceae bacterium
CCGGCGACTTGGCCGTTGTTGTGAATGCGGAGGTACGAACCGAACGGACCATTGGTCGACGCGTTGAAGGTGTTGATTTCAGCGCGGAAACCACCCTGGTTGATCGCGGCGGTCTGGCCGGTCGCCGTGTAAGCCTGCTGGTCGGCCTGGACCGAGGCCGTCAGCGTGCCGGCAGCGGCAGCCGGGATCGCCTGGCTGTTGTTGAACGACACAACGATGTTCGCCGAGTTACCAGACGCCCACAGGGTGTTGGTCAGCGAGAAGGTGACCGTGCCGCCCGAGAAGTTCGCGAGCGTCGAGTTGGTCGAACCTTGAGCCGTCGCGTCGAGGCGGACGTTCTGCACAGCGGAGCTGGACAGGATCGAGCTGGCGACCGAGACCGAGGTCGTGCCGGCAGCGGTCGTGGCAACCGTCGAGGCGGCCGTCAGAGCGTTACCGAGCGCGCTCGTGCCGGTGATCTGCAGGGTCACGAGACGGAGCGACAGCGAGCCGTCGTTCGGCTGCGACAGGTTCGAGAACGCGAGCGGGGTCGTGGTCGCGCTGGCGGTCGCGGTGGCGCCGGCCGTCACAACGACGCTGTACGGGTTGCGAGACGTGATCACGGTGCCGGTCGAGGACGCTTCGAAGATCTGCGACGTGTTGGTCGGGTTGTACACGCGGCCGGTCAGCGTCACGGTGCCGCCGGCGGTGGCGAGACCCGAAGCCGTGTTGAAGGTCACGCCGGTGAACTTCACGCCGTAAGCAACGTTCACGGAGAGCGCGGAACCGCCGGTGACGGCGCAGTCGTTGACCACGAACAGGTCGACGAGCGAGGTCACGGAGCCGCAAGCGCTCGCACCCGTCATCGAGGCGGAGATCGTGCTGGTGTTGCCGTTCGAAGCCAGCAGGATGGTCACGTTCGCGGTGGTGAGGCCGGCCGTGATGAAGCGGGCGCCCGAGATCGTGAATTCCGTGGTCCAGCGCGTCGTGCCGGAGAAGTTGTTGGTGTACTGCATGCCGAAGTTGGCTTCGGAGGCGCTGTTGCCGCCGATGGTGATGCCGTTGGCGGTCGACGCGGTCGTCGAGAAGACGCTGGTCGAAATCGCCGACGAAACCGTCGTGAAGACGTCGCCGGAGTTAGCGAAACGGCCGATCGTGCCAGCGTTCGCGGTGCTGGCGAGAGCGGTCGACGCCAGCAGCGCGCTGCTCAGCGTGTAGAATTGGGTCTTATTCATAATTATGGAATCCCCTTAAGGTTTCAGATCTGGTTCATGCCTATTCCCTACGGAATAGACGACGGCGCCCGTCAGCGCGCCGCCATATCACCTCCGCGGCCGGATATTGTCAAGCCGCGCGCGGCGGCTTTTCCGTCCGGATGTGGCTTTTTTTTCAGTGTTTTCGGCGTCTCTCACCCTCTCCGGGCGAAAGGTTACCGGGAGGTTTACGGCCCGTCCGGAAAGAATTGACCCGTCCCCTGCGAGAGGAGGGTATTTTTGATGTAAATCATTCGGTTAGAGAACATTACTCTTATAAATAGCATTTTTATGAAATGCTTCTTAAAATTGCTTCTATTCCATTTGCGCCGGGACTCCTGAAAATTCGCAACGATCGATACCACGGGCTGTAGAGTCCTTCGTCAAACCAATACCAGTGACGTTTTCGGCCGTCGGGGACGTAAACGGCCGTCGGGACGTCGAGCGCGCCCGCGAAATGGGCCGTGGTGTTGCTCACGGTGACGACCGCGTCGCAGGCCTGGGCCTGCGCGGCGAAACCATCGAGATCCGCCAAGGGGTTGATTGTAGCGTCGGCGCGAATCCCGACGCCGTGCGATTCGCGGATCGCCGCGAGGTCCTGCGCCACGTCTCCATACTGAAGATTGACGAAGGTAACGCCGGGCAGCTTGAACAATGGCGCGAAATCGCCGAGCCCGAGGCTTTTCTGGTGGGTCATCCCGGGATTGACGCTGCGCCAGGACAGGCCGATGAGGCGGTTTCCAGGGTGATTTCCCAGGTATTCCTGCCGCACGCGCGCGGTCGAATCAGCGTCGGCGCGCAAAAGACCAGGGCGAATCGGGAAGGCCGCGAAGTTCGGCCGCAGTTGCGCGCCAAGATCGAGAACCGAGCTCTGGAAATCAAAGGACCGGCCGGCGAGGGCCGAGTCTCCCGGACCGCGGACCGAAACGATCTCCAAAGTCGGGAAGGACCGGCGATAGATCGGCAAGAGCCGCGGCTCGCACTCCACGACGCACACGGCGGCGCGGCGCGCGATCTCCGGGATCATCGAACTGTAGAGAATCTCGTCGCCCACACCCTGGTCGCCCCACAGCAGGATGCTTTTCCCGCTCAAGTCTTCACCGGTCCATTTCGGCCACGGCCAGTTGCGCGGCGTGAAAGGAAAGCGTGGATCGTCGAAGCGGCGCGCGTAGCCTTCCCAGCCTTCGGCCAACCGGCCGAGGGCAAGGCATGTCATGCCCCGATTGACGAAGGCGCCGGTGTTGTCGGGATCTTGTTCGAGGGCGCGCGCGAACATCGCGAGCGCGCCTTTGCGGTCGCCGAGCGCCTCGGCCTGGTTCGCGAGATTGTTCCAGCCGTCGGGCCAATGCGGCCGCAAGCGCAGCGCGGTCTCGAGATGCGCGGCCGCCTGGCGATAATCGCCGCGGAAGGTGTGCAGATTCGAGAAACCGTAGTGGATGTCGGGATTGCCGGGATTGAGCGCCAGCGCGCGTTCGAACGCGGCGGCGGATTCTTCGGCCAGCGCGTCGCGCTTGTCGGCGTCGGTGCCCGGCAGGATTTTTTCAAGACAGGCGCCCAGATTGTAGAAACCGCGCGCGTCCATCGGGCATGTCTGCGTCATCGCGCGAAACGCCGCGATGGCTTCTTCCTTCCGCCCCGCCATGTGCAGAAGCAGGCCAAGATTGAGGCGCGCGTCGCCGTAGTCGGGTTTGATGCGCGCGGCCTCCGCGTACGAGGCAAGGGCTTCATCGTTGCGGCCCAGCGCGGCGAGCGACAACCCCTTGTTGAAACGCGGATCGGCGAACGCGGGCCGCGCCGCGGCGGCCTTGTCGAAAAACGCGACGGCGTGTTGGTGCCGTCCGTTCGTATTCGCGATCAGGCCCTTGAGGTTGAGCGCGTCGGCATTGTTGCGGTCGGCTTTCAGCACCTTGTCGTAAAGGCGGTCGGCGGCGCGCAAATCGCCGGCTTGATGATAGGCCACGGCTTTGCGTAGCCACTCCATGATCGGCGGCGAGGCGGCGCGGGTCATGGCCGGCGATCCTGCGGCGCGGCGGCCCAGCGCGCGAGCGCCGATGCAATGCGGCCCGCGGGTTCGACCTCCCACGGCTCTTGCGAAGCGACGTTGTGCGCGCGCACCAGCGTCAGCGCCGGGTACCACGGGCTGTCCGTGCGGTGTTGGAACCAATACCACAACGTTCCCTTGGCCGGCGGCAGCAGCAGCCATGTCGGGATATTTTGCGATCCCGCCACATGAACCGCCGAGTTCGAGGTGGTCACAACGGCGTCCATGGCCGCGACTTGCGCGAAAAAAGCGTCCGTGTCGACGAGCGGGTCGACGGACGCGTCGTGGAAAATATCGACGTCGAATCGCGCGCGAATTTCGGCGAGATCCGCGGTGCAGTCGCCGTACTGAAGATTGACGAACAAAACGCCGGGCGTTTCCAGGATCGCCTTCAGATTCGCAAGTTCGGTGCTCTTGTTCGCGCCGAGACGCGGGTTCCGGCTGCGCCAGGCAATGCCGACGACGCGCCGCCCGGCGGCCAACGCCTCGTAGGATTTGCGGAAGCGTTCGGTCTTGGCTGGATCGGCTTTCAGATACCCCGCGTGACGCGGAAAATCGGCGAAAGAGCGCCGCAGATATTGTCCCAGACTGCCGGCCGCGATTTGAACGTCGTAGGTTTCGCCGTCGGACACCGCCGCAAGAGGATTGTCCCGCGCGATGACGGTGGTTCCGGGAAACGAGCGCGCGAAGGTCGGGGCCAGACGGCCCAGGCACTCGATCAGCACATGGCCGGCGCGCGCCATCAGGTCGGGGATCATCGACCCATGCAGGATCTGATCGCCGAGGCCTTGCTCGGTCCAGACAAGAATCCTTTTGCCGGTCAGATCTTCGCCGCGCCATTCCGGCGGCGGGCGCCGGAACGTTGCGACGTCCGCGACGTCGAACCGGGCTTCGTGTTCGGCCCAGCCCGTCTCGAAACGGCCCATGCTGAGCAGATTTGCGCCGCGGTTGTAGCGCACGGTCGCGTTCATGGGGCCCAGCGACGTTGCGCGCTCGTTGAGCATGAGCGCGGTCGTCATCCATCCCATATCGGTCATTGCGGCGGCGATGTTGGCATAGCCTTGCACGGTCGGTTCGATGGCAAGCGCCTTCTCGAAAAGCGCGATCGCCTCCTCGTGACGGCCTTGATCGCGATAGACATCGCCGAGATTGACGATGGCTTTCGCGAAATCGGGCTGCGCCGCGATGGCGTCCTTGTAAAGCGCTTCGGCTTCATCGCGCCGCCCGGCATCGTGAAGGGCCGCCGCCAGGTTGAATTGGATGAGATGCTGACGCGGCGACAGCGCGAGCGCCTGCCGGTGCGTCGTGATGGCCGCCTCGTAAAGGCCCTGCTTGCGAAGATGCTCGCCGAGGGTGCTCATGACTTCGGCGCTGCGCTGCGCGGGCCAGTTTGTCCCGAGGCGCAGCGCGGCCCGCAAACTGTCGGCCGCCGGTCCATATTCGTCGCGAAGCGCATGAGCTTCGGCAAGCATGAGCCGCGCATCGGCGTTCGCGGGATCGAGCGCTTGCGCGCGCGTGAGCGCGCCGACGGCTTCCTGCGCGATTGCGTCCCGCACGCGTTCGTCTGCGGCCGGCGCGCCTTTCACCAGGCAATGTCCGAGATTGTAGAACCCACGCGCATCTTGCGGGCAGGCGGCGGTCATCGCGCGGAAATCGGCGATGGCTTCGCTTTCGCGGCCCAGGGCGTGCAGAACGATTCCGGCGTTCAGCCGTGCGTTCGCGTGCGCGGGCTGCAGTTGTATGACCTTGCGGTAGGAGCGCAGCGCCTCCTCGGCCCGTCCGAGACCCGCCAGCGCGATCGCCTTGTTGAAATGCGCATCCGGAAATGCGGCGGCGGCCGCGATGCAGCGGTCGAACAACGCAAGCGCTTCGGCGTGACGGCCGCGCTGGTTCTCGATCAATCCCTTGAGATTGAGCGCGTCGAGGTTCCGGCGGTCGAGTTTCAGCACCTTGTCGTAAAGGCGCTCCGCTTCGTCCAGGCGGCCGGCTTGATGGAGCGACACCGCCTCTGCCAGCGACTTGGCGATCTTCGCGGAGCCGGTCACGCGCTTCCCCCGCCGGCGGCGCGCGGAAATTTTTCCAGGCGCGCGCGCAATGTTTCGAACAGGATCCGCGCTTCGGCCGTCGCGGGCGCGGTCTTGCGCGCATCTTCCATCACCACGGCGGCGCTGTGCAGCCAGCCTTTTTCGGCCAAGATCTCCGCGATGCCCATGTAGGCGTACAGCGCGTCCGGCGCGAACGACAACGCCATGTCATAAGCGGCGATCGCGTCGTTGGGCCGCCCCTTGATTGTGAGGAGCAGGCCGTTGAGAAGACCCGCCGCGGCGCCGGCCGGCAATTGTCCAAGGTTCCGTTCGCAGAGGTCCGCCGCCTCGTCGTGCCGACCCGCCGCGATCAGAGCGCGGACTTTCTCGACGATCTGCGGGGTGTCCTGTGTCACGGATTTCGGGCCGCCCATTGTTCGACGTAGGCCGCGAGATCGGCGGACGCGCGCGCGACCAGGTCCTGCCACTCGCCCCGCTGCGTTTGGCGGAACAACCGGACCGAGGGATACCAGGGGCTGTCGCCGCGGTCGAGAAACCAGTGCCACAATCCGCCGAATCCCGCGGGCACGAACACCCAGGTCGGGACATTCAAGGCGCCCCCAAAATGCGCGGCGGCGCTGGAGGTGCTGATCACCAGGTCCATGGCGGCCACTTGCGCGGCGTAGGCGTCGAGATCGCCGCTCGGATCGATGGCCGCATCGGTGATGATGCGCGCGCCGAATTGGCGCGTTGCCTGCGCCACCTCGGCGGGATCGCTGTCGTACTGAAGATTGACGAATGTGACGCCGGGCATGGAAAGAAGCGGTCCCCATGCCGCGAGCGGCAGGGACTTGTGAGCGCCCAATTTGACTCTGCGTGTCGCCCACGAAATCCCGATGACCGGTCCGGGGGACTTCTCGGTGTAGCGTTCGCGCAAAATTCTTCGCAAGACCGGGTCGGGTTTCAAATATCCCTGATGGGCCGGAAAATCCTCGAAGCGCGGGCGCAGCCAGGGGGCCGTGTCGGCGACGCCGAAGCTGCCGGGGGTCGGCACGGCCCCGGGCGCGCGCATGATGAATCGGGTGAATTGAACGCCGGGGAACGAGCGCCGGAGCAGCGCATGAAGGCGCGGATCGCATTCGATCTCCAGCGCCGCGATCCGCCGGGAAAGATCCGGGATGAGGCTCGCCATCAGAATCTGGTCGCCGATGCCTTGATCCAGCACGGCGACCGCCCGCGCGCCGGACGGCATGTCGGACAGAAACGGCCGATCGACGATGGGCTGGGCCTCCTCCGTGCGCATGTGGCGCCAAGCGTGCCGCCGCCAGCCTTCCGTGAGATTCCCCTGGATGAGGAGCACCTCGGCAAAGGCCTGGTTGACGGCTTCGTCGTCCCGCAAGATCTCGGCGGCGTGCCTGTACCAGGTCTCGGCCTGTTGATAGTTGCCGCGGCGCGCAAGCAGAAGCGCGAAATTGCCGTGGGTTTCCGCGTCGTCGGGGTTATTCTTCAGCGAGAGGTCGTAGTGATCCGCGGCCGTCTCGTAGTCTCCTTCGCGCATGGCGATATCGGCGAGCAGGCGGTGGCTGACCGACAGGGCGGGATCGGCCGCGAGGGCGGCGTTTGCAAGCTGCCTGACGCGCTCGAAGTCGCCGCGCTTCATCTCGATCCGCCCCAGCATCTCCATGGCTTTCGGCCAATGCGGTTTGATCGTCAACGCCCGCGTGAGCGCGCCTTCCGCGTCCTCGTAACGTTTTTCCCGCAGATAACATGCGGCGAGGTTCAGAAGCGCTCCGGGGTTGGTGGGATCGAGCTGAAGCGCGGCTTGAAGCGCGACGATGGCGTCGGGCGGCCGGTCCAGCGCCAGGAAGGCGACCGAAAGATTGATAAGGGTCTGCGGCGTTTCCTGCCGGGTGACCGCTTCCGTCAGATAGGCGGCCGCCTTCTCGAATTGCTTCAGATGAAGGGCCGCCAGCCCGCGCATTTGCCAGGCGCGCGCGTTGTCGGCGTCGACGGCGAGAATCTTGCCGCAAATCTGCTCGACCTGATCGTATTCGCCGCGTTGAAAATGGCCGGCGGCTCTCTGGAGCGGTTTCATCGCACCGGGTTGCCTATCCGGCAAACAGCATGCGGTCGCGTTCGGCGAGCCAGACATCGGCGTAGCCGCAATTCTTGTAGGCCTCGAAATACGGCCCGCCTTCGGTGTAGTGCAGAAGCGACGTCTGGTCCGCGGGAACCGTCGGGTCGTAATCGACCAGGTGATTCCAGCGGTGCGGGATTTCGCCGATCAAGGCGTCGTTCCCGAGCCATTTGAACTGATGCAGTTCCAAGCCGGTCGCGCTGTTCACGTAATCCGGCGTGAGCGCCTTGCACTTGGCGTTGTTGAACAGGATGACGCTGGACCAATTCTTCTTTTCGTATTGGCGCTGCGGCTGGTCGAGGAATTTCACCGTATCGGCGGGTTTGTGGTCATGTTTGACCACTTGTACCGCGAAGCGTTCGTCGCGCAGCGCCCACAGCTTCGCGACGTCGTCGAGCACGAGCATGTCGCAATCGCAGAACAGGCTCCAGCCTTCGTACCCCGACAGGTAGGGAACGAGAAACCGGCTGAAGGAGAAATCGGTCGATTGCAATGGATGGCGCTCGCGCGTCATCACGCCCTTCAACTGCGACAGCATGAGCGGCGCGATCGTGACGGGCTGGGAGGCGCGCGTTTGGATGCTGTGCGCCAGCACGTTGTAGGCCACCGCTTCGCGCGGGTCGTAGCCGATGAATATGCGCATCATGATGTGCCGCTCCTTTTCTTTTCCTGTATCAGCCGCTGAAGATCGTGCGCGCACCGGGTGATCGGTTGCGCCCAGTCTCCGGGCGTTTCCTGTCTTATCAGCCGCACGGACGAATACCAGGGGCTGTCGGCGCGGTCCTGCAACCAGTACCAGATTTGTCCGCGTCCCCGGGCAAGCAGCACCCATGTGGGCGTGCCGAGCGCGCCGGCGGTGTGGACCAGCGTGTTGCTGGTCGAAATGACGAGGTCCATCGCGGCGACCTGCGCCGCGAAGGCGTCCATGTCCTTCAGGGGATCGATGGATTCGTCATTGAGAATCTCGACCCCGAAGGCCTCGCGGATCCGCGCCAGCGCGGGCCGCTGGTCGCCATACTGCAGATTGACGAAGGTGACGCCCGGCGTCTCGAGGATCGGCCGCCAGGCCTCGAGCTGACTGGCCTTGAGCCAGCCCATTTCCTGGTTGATCGGGCTCGCCCACGAAATTCCGACAAGCAGATTGCCCGGATGCGCGCACGCATAGCGCTTCCTAAGGCTGGCGCTGCGCGGTGCGTCGGCGGCGAGGGTGCGGGCGCGCGCCGGGAAAGCTTCCGCGGTCTGACGGAACGCCAGGCCCAGGTCCCACATCGCAATCTGGCAATCGAAGTCGGTCGCCAGGGCGACTTGCGGAACCGGCGTCTTCAATTCCTCCACCTGCACGCCGGGGAACGAGCGCCGGAAAAGCGGTATGAGGCGCCCCGAACAGAGGATGACGACTTTCCGCGCCGTCGCGAGCAGATCGGGGATCATGGTCGCGGCGAGAATCTCGTCGCCGATGCCATGCTCGGTCCAGACCAGGACCTTTTTGTCCTTAAACGATTCGCCCGCCCACGGTTTGACCTGCGGGAAATATTTGTAATAGACGGGCGCGTTGGTCCGCTTCAGGCGCCAGCCGAGCGCGGGCCATCCCTCCCGCCAGCGTTCCTGCGCGAGAAGGATAAGCGCGCGGTTGTAGTGCGCGTCGGCATTGTCCGGGCTCCGCGCGAGCAGGCCGTCGATCAGTTCGAGAGGCCGGACGGTGTCGCCGTTGTCATTCAGCGCCGCGGCGTAGTTGAGCGTGATGGCGTCGAGGGCCGAAGTCTTTTCCGGCGGCGCGCTCTGGAACGCCAGGCTGTGGTGATGAATCGCCTCCGGGTTTCGTCCAAGGTGATGGAGCGCCTTGCCGAGGTTGGAGTGAACGATGTGCGAGCGCGCGTTATATTCAAGAGCCTGTTTGTACACGGCGATGGCTTCGTCGAACCGGTGAAGGTCGGCCAGTACTGCGCCCTTGAGGTTATACGCCTGCCAATAGGCCGGGTCGGCGGCGATGGCTTTTTCGCAGGCCGCGAAAACGCCGTCGGCGTCGAGAGCGCTGCGGCGCATCTCGCCGATGTTCAGGTAAGCCTCCGCGGCGAGCGCGGGATCGCGCGTCATGTGCGCGCAGACGGCCTCGGCGTCGCGCAGCCGTTTCATGGACGCAAAGCCGGAGATCATGCTGTGGTAATAACGCACGACATCGTCGCGGCCCGCACGGGTGGCCTCCAGAACCGCCAAGCCCGCGTCGCGTATGACATCGAGCCATTGACCGGGCTCGGTTTGCTTGATGAGCCGCAGCGACGGATACCAGGGCGTGCGGTTTCCATCGGCAAGCCAATACCACCTGCGGCCGTGGTCGAGCGAGAGCGGCAGCATGCAGATCGTCGGCACGCCCAACGCGCCCGCGACGTGCGCGGCCGTGTTGCTCGACGAGACGACGAGATCCATCGCGGCGACCTGCGCGGCGTAGCTGTCCATATCTTTCAAGGGATCGATGGCGGGATCGTGAATGATCGGCGTATCGAACCCGCGCGCCGCGTTCTCCCGGTCCGCCGCGGTGTCCCCGTACTGCAAATTGACGAAGGTCGCGCCCGGAACCTTCAGGATCGGTCCCCATTCCAGCAGGTTGAGCGATTTCTCGGCGGCGCCGTTGGTATTGGCGCTGCGCCAGGCGATGCCGATGAGGAGATGATCTCTGTCGTCGGCGAGGTACTTCGCGCGCAATTTTTCCTTTAGAGCGGCATCCGCCTGCAAATAGCCCGCGGTCGTCGGAAAGGACACGCGCGACGGGCGCAGCCACTCGCCCAGGCCGGCCGCTGGTGTCTGCACATCGATCTTCGCGAGTTCTTCCGCCGTCAGGTCGCGATCGAGGACTTCGGCGCCGGGGAACGAGCGTTTGATCACGGGCGCAAGGCGCGGCGAGCATTGAATGACGCAGCGCTTCGCGCGGGCGACGGCGTCGGCATACATGTTGGCGTACATCGCCTCGTCGCCGGGGCCCTGCTCGGCCCAGATCAGGAGCGTGCGTTCGGCGAGGTCTTCGCCCTGCCAGGTCGGCAGCGCGTAGGTCTTGGGCGGAATGCGATTTTCCAATGAACGGAAACGATGGCGATAGGCGTGCCAGCCCGCCTTCAACTGCCCGAGGCCGAAATGGGCCTCGGAGGCGAAAAGCTGCAGCGTCGGATGATCCGGGGCGAGACGGAGCCCCGTTTCCGTGACGCGCAGCATCTCCGGAAAGTCTTCGGTGATGCGCAGCCCGCGCGCGTAGGCGACGCAGCCGTCGATGTCGCGCGGGTTGCTTTCGTGCGCGGCGCGAAACGCCGCCACCGCTTCGTCGTAGCGCCCGAGGGTGCGAAGGATCTGACCCAGCGTGACGTAGGTCGCCGCGTTCTTCTTGTAATGCGCCGCCTTGCGCGCGTGATGTTCGGCAAGTTGCAGATCGCCGAGTTGTCCCGCGATCATCGCGGCGTTTGAATGCGCGTCGGGAAAATCGTCGCGTACCTTCAGGGCTTTGGTGACCCACACCAGGCCTTCGCGCGGGTCTCCCTGCTGCATGAGCGCGACGCCGAGCAGGTGCAGCGCATCCGGGTCACGCGGATTTTTCTTGAGGATTTTCCGATAGCTCTCGATGGCTTCCGCGAGGCGTCCGGCGCGGTGCAGCGCCGCCGCTTCATGAATTGGCTGAGAAGGTGGGAGGTTCGGTCGAGCCATGAGAATGTGAATGAGAGTCTTACGAAGCTGGGCCGCTGGTTTGGCGGCGCCCACCGGCGCCGGCGCCGAGTTGATTCAATTCTTCCGCGGCCGCCGCGAGGCTTGGACCCCAGTCCGCGTTCGCGCTTTGCCGGAACAGGCGGGCGCTTGGGTACCAGGGGCTGTCCGGCCGTTCAAGGAACCAATACCACAACCGCCCATGGTTTGAGGGAACCAGCGCCCATATGGGGCGTCCGAGCGCGCCCGCAATATGTACGGTTGTATTGCTGACCGAGATGACGAGGTCCATCGCCGCGACTTGCGCGGCGAAGTCGTCGAGGTTCGCCAGCGGGTCGATCTGCGGATCGGCGAGAATACGCACGCCCTGAGCGCGTTCGGCGCGCGCGATCTCCTCCGCCGCGTCGCCGTATTGCAGGCTCACAAAAGTGATTCCGGGAAGTCCCAGGATCGGCGCCCAGGCGTCGAGCGGGATCGATTTGGCGTCTTCGATCCGGACATTCTTGCTGCGCCAGGATATTCCCACCAGCCTGGTTCCAGGGCTGACGGCCTGATAGCGGGCGCGTAGGGTCGCCGTCCTGTCCGGATCGGCCTTCAGCGGCGCGCTCTGTCCGGGAAACGCCGCGAAGGACGCGCGAAGCGCGGCGCCCAGTTCGCCGACGGAGGCCTGGAATTCGATCCCTTGCGCGATCGACGGATCGCGGGGCGCTTCACCGGCTGCGACGATATGCGCGGAGGGGAACGAGCGGGCAAAAAGCGGCGCCATGCGCGGTGAGCAAAGCAGGATGACCGTTGCGCCGGCGGCGAGCAGGTCGGGAATCATGGTGGCGGAAAGCGTTTCGTCGCCGGGCCCCAGTTCGGTCCAGACAAGGATCTTGCGGCCCGCGAGCGGTTCGCCGCGCCAATACGGGAAGGGGAAGCGCCCGAAAAATGTCGGCGCGTGCCTGCTCCGCACCCGCCAGGCATATTCCGCCCAGCCCTCCAAAAACCGCCCGCGCACGAGAAGGGCGAGTCCGCGATGGAAATGCGCGTCGATATGCTCCGGCTGCTGCGCGAGGATGCGGTCATAAAAGCCAAGCGCTTCGTCGAACCGGCCCGTAGCGTCCATGAGCATGCCCATGTTGAGAAGCACGGGGGCTGAACCGGGCGCGAGGGCCAACGCTTCGCGTAAATAGCGCTCTGCCTCGCCGTAGCGCCCGCGGTGAAGAAAGCTCCCGCCCAACCCGTTGGCGGCGTCGGCATTGGTTTTGTCGCGCCGGTAGGCTTCGTGGAAATGATGCTCGGCCTTGTCCATGCGCAGGGCGTTGGCGTGGATGTTCGCGAGATTGAGATGAGCTTCCTTCGACTCTGGATTGCGCGCGAGCGCGCGCGTGATGAGTTCGGCGCCCTGCGCGGCGTCGCCCCGCGCGGCCAGGATCACGCCGAGAAGGTGAAGCGCATCGGGATTGTCCGGGTCGAGCCGCAGCGTGTCGCGGTACCCGGCTTCGGCTTCCGCGAGCCGTCCCTGCCGATGGTGGTCCATCGCGCGCGTGACGAGGTCCAGCGCCGTCATGGCGGCGTCCATTTCGCCAGCTCAGCGATGACCTCGCCCAGCGGCTTATCCCAGTCTCCGCGCCGGTCCTGACGGAACAGCCGGGCGCTGGGATACCACGGGCTGTCGGTGCGGTTCATGAACCAATACCAGTGCGCCCCCGGTCCCGTGGGAACAAGCGCCCATACCGGCCGGCCAAGCGCGCCGGCCACATGCACGGTCGTATTGCTGACCGAGATGACGAGGTCCATGGCGGCCGTTTGCGCGGTAAAGGCGTCCAGATCCCCCGATGAATCGACGCTCGTGTCGTGGATGATGCGGCGTCCCGTCATCGCCGAGACTTGCGCGATCTCATCGGCGCAGTCGCCGTATTGCAGGGACACGAAATTGAGGCCGGGAACGTCGAGAAGCCCGGCGAATTGCGCGAGTTGCAAGGACTTGAAGCGTCCCGTTGGTCCGGCGGCGCTGCGCCAGGACAGGCCCACGAGGCGCGCGTTCGTGCCGTCCCGATAGCGGGCGCGCATCTCTTGAACCAATGTGGACTCCGGCACGATGTATCCGCTGTGGCGCGGAAGCGAGGCCACCGTCGGGCGCAGCAACTGCGCGGCGTCGGTCAACGGGAGCCGCACGTCGAAGTCGCCGTCGAAGACGCTTCCCATGGCGACAATCCTGGCGCGCGGAAATGAGCGCGCGAAAAGCCGGCACAGGCGCGGCGAACAGACGATCGTGCAATGCGCGGCGATGTCGATCAGCTCGGGCAGCAGATTTGCGAAAAGGATTTCGTCGCCCAGTCCATATTCCAGCCAGACCAGGACCCGCTTTCCGGCCAGCGGTGATCCGTCCCACGGCTTGCCGCGGGTCAGATCGGGCGCGCCGTGGACCGCGCGGATGCGCGCGCGGTAGGAGGGCCATGCCTCCCGCAGCCTGCCCAGGATCAGCAGCGTCAGGCCGCGGTTTGCGATCGCCGGCGGAAAATTCGGCTTGAGCGCGAGCGCGGCGTCGTAGTCGGCGAGGGCGGCTTCGAAGTCGCCGCCGAATCGCTTCGCGCTGCCGCGGTTCAGATAGGCGTTTGCGTTCCGGGGATCGCGTGCGATCGCCTCGCTGTGCAAGGCAATCGCGCCGTCCAGGTCGCCGCGCAATTCGAGCACGCGGCCGAGGGTGGTGATGATATCCGCATGACCGGGCGCCGCGCGCGTCAGATCGCGCAAGATGGCCTCGGCTTCGTCCAATTGAGACCGTTCAAGTAGGGCTTCGGCGAGTTGAAGGGAGGTTTGGGCGTCGGCGGGATTTTCGCGCAGGATGTCCCGGTAGATGTCCTCGGCGTCCGCGAGCCGGCCTTGTTTGTGCAGCGCATTGGCGAGCAGGCGCCGTGCGCCGAGGTCGGCCGGAGCGCCCGCCAGGTAATCCCGCAGCGCCTGTTCGGCGTCGGTGAACCGCTCCATTTGTCCCAGGACGGACGCCAGCGTCAAAACGGCGTTGCCGTAGCCCGCATGGCGTTGAAGACAGGCGCGCAGGATGTGTTCGGCGCCGGCCGCATCGCCGGAAGCGGCCAGGCACAGCGCGAGGCCGACATAGGCCGCGCGCTGCGACGGGTCGCGCGCCAGAAGGCGGCGATAGACCGCGCTCGCCTCCGGATATTGCCCGGCGAGCCGTAGCGCGTTGGCCAGGCGGTCGGTGGTCTCGACCGTGCCGCCGGCCAACATGTCGGCTTCACGAAAATACGCCACCGCCTTTTCGGGGGCCTGCGCGCGCAGCCAGGCCGAACCCATCATCTCGACGGTCGGCAGGTGGCGCGGACGCAAACGCAGCGCCTGTTCGAGGGCGGCGACGGCATCGGTGAAACGGGTCAGTTCGACGTAGGCCGCGCCCAGGAGGTAGCGGAGCTGCGCGTGTTCCGGCGCCATCGGCAGCAGCGCCTCGTAGCCGGCGGCGGCCTGCGCGAAGCGGCCGGCTTGGTGCGCGGCGGTCGCCTCCCGGTAGGCGGCGTCGAACGCCTGGGGCATCGGTATGGAGGGAGGCGCCATAGGGGGTGCGATCCGCCGAAATCAGTCGCCGTCGACGCCGGCCTGTCCCGTGACGCGGATGACTTCCTCGACGCTGGTGTCGCCTTGCCACACCTTGATCAGGCCGTCTTCCATGAG
>JAYSFT010000065.1:0-14509 GCA_041913245.1 Rhodospirillaceae bacterium
CATGCCGAGCCAGGGCATCGACATCCCGTGGTTCACCTCGAAATCGGAAAAGGCGCAGCGCGACGCCTGCCGCCGCAATCTGCCCGAGTGCCGTAGCAGCGTGCGCGCGCAGATGGCCGTCGAAGAGTCCATCACGGTGATCCTGCCGTGGGCGAGCCTCGGGATCGCGATCCTCGCCGTGCTGTTCTGGCTGCGCGCCCAGGAAAAAAAGCGCGAACGGAAAAAGCAGCTCGCGCGCATGCATCACACGCCGGGCGCGTTCAAGACGTTGGACAAGGACAAGCGGGAGCGGCGCGACGACGAGGACGCCGACCGCACGGATTAGGGTCTACGGATCAGGACCTAAAACACGTATTCGCGCAGGAACGTCGCGCCGAAATTGGCGCCCGCATTGTCGATGCCGTGTTGCAGGCCGGGAATGATCAGGCTTCGCACCGGCACATCGAGATCCTTCAGGACCTTTTCGGTTTCGACCGTGGCGCGCACCGGGATGACGGGATCCTCGGCGCCGTGAACCAGCGCGACCGGCGGCCTGGTCTTGATTTCGCCCGGCAGTTTGTCGGCCGCGCTGAGCGCGCCCGAGAAGCCGAGCACGGCGCCGATCTTCCGCGCGCGGCGCAGGCCCACATGCAGGCTCATGATCGTGCCTTGGGAGAAGCCGATGAGGGCAAGGCGCTCGGGCGCGAGGCCGTGGGCCGCGAGAATCTGGTCGAGGAAGAGGTCGAGACGCACCGCGGCTTTCACGACACGTTCGTTCATGGCGCGGAAGGTTTCTCCCATGCGCAGGGGATCGCGCTGGATGGCTTCGGGATCGAAGCCGGCGAGGCTGTACCACTGACGGCCGCCCATCATGCCGCCTTCCCAGGGATCGGGCGCGTTGGGCGAATAGAAGACCGCGTCGGGCAGGGCCTGGGCGAAGAACGGCGCGAGGCCGATGAGGTCGTCGCCGTTGGAGCCGTAGCCGTGCGCGAAAACGACGGCCGATGTCGGCGCCTTGCCCGACGCCGGCGCGCGTACAGACCCTTGAAGTGCATCGACATTCGCCATCACGACCTCGTGCTATCTTTGCGCTGCGAAACAATCTTATGCTGTAGCCGATGTCGGAACATGACGCCATCCTGTTTGCCAACGCGGCGTTCTACGCCGCCTTCTCGACGCACGACGCGCGGGCGATGGAGAAAGTGTGGGCGGCCGGCAAGCCCGTGAGCTGCATCCATCCGGGGCGCACCGCGATCACGGGCCGAGACGCGGTGATGCGGAGCTGGCAGGCGATCCTGGGTAATCCTGAAGTGGTGCGCATCACGCCGCACGCCGAGAAGGTTCATGTGCGGGGCGACATCGCGTTCGTGACCTGCGTGGAGCAGGTGGTGGTGGCGTCCAGACCCCAATTCCTCGCCGCGACCAATATCTTCGTCAGGACGGGCGCGATCTGGGCCATGGTCCATCATCACGCCGGGCCCGCCGAGGTGGACCCCGGAATGATCCAGGCCCCCCAAAAACCGGCCCTGAATTAAGCTTTGCCGCGCTTTTGAGGCCCCCGCATTGCGCCGTCGGGCGCACTTGTCTATAAACCGCGCAAATTTGGGTCTATTTCCTTCATCACCTCACTCTGGAGCGAGACGTAAGTCATGGCTATTCAACGCACCTTTTCGATCGTCAAACCCGACGCCACCCGCCGCAACCTGACCGGCGCCATCAACGCGATGCTGGAAAAGGGCGGTCTGCGCATCGTCGCGCAGAAGCGTCTCCAGCTCTCCCGCGCCCAGGCGGAAGCCTTCTACGGCGTTCACAAGGAGCGTCCGTTCTTCAACGACCTGTGCAACTTCATGATCTCGGGCCCGATCGTCGCCCAGGTGCTCGAAGGCGAAAACGCCGTGGCGCGCAACCGCGAAATCATGGGCGCGACCAACCCGGCGAACGCCGCCGAAGGCACGATCCGCAAGGTTCACGCGGAATCGATCGAAGCCAACTCGGTGCACGGTTCCGACTCGCCGGAAAACGCGGCCATCGAAATCGCGTTCTTCTTCTCCGGCATCGAAATCGTCGGCTAGTCTTTTTCCTCCCCTTCCAAGGGGGAGGTCGGAAGGGGGGGCGTTTGTTGTTTCCGCTTGAATCAAAAACCGACCCCTCCCTCACCCTCCCCTTTCAGGGCAGGGAATAAAGATGAGGGCTCTTCCCGCCCGTCCTCGTATCGGTTTCCTGGCGTCGCACAACGGGACGAACATGCGCGTCATCGTCGCGGCGATGCGCGCGGGCGCTCTCGACGCCGACCCCGCGGTGCTCATCAGCAATAATCGCGACAGCACCGCCATCGCCTGGGCCGGCGAGAACAACGTGCCCTGGGCGCACCTCAGCGCCAAGGTCACCGGATCGGACGAAGCGACGGACGCGGCCATTGCCGAGGCGCTGAAAAGCCACGGCGCGGATCTGGTCGTGCTGGCGGGCTACATGCGCAAACTGGGCCCGGCGACGCTCAAAGCCTATCACCGCCGCATCCTCAATGTTCACCCCGCGCTGCTGCCGAAGTTCGGCGGCCGGGGCATGTACGGCGCCTTCGTTCATGAAGCCGTGCTGAAAGCCGGCGAACGCGAGACCGGCGCGACCATCCATGTGGTCGACGGCGAGTATGACCACGGACCGGTGGTGATGCAGGCCGGCGTGCCCGTGGAGCCGGGCGACACGCCGCAAACCCTGGCCGCGCGCGTGCAGGCGCGCGAGCAGAGGCTCTATCCCGAAGTGCTTCGGAAAATCATCGCCGGCGAGATCGACCTGGACCGGTTGAGATAACGCGATGTCGTCCCGGCGCCGCGCCGTCAATCCAGCCAGCGGTCCAAGTTCAGCATCTTCACGCGCGGCTCGGCGTCGCGGCTGACGACGATGCCGATGCGCATGACGGTTTCGCCGTGGCTGGTGAGAAGCTTCGTGGCGTCCTCGGCCTTTTCCGGCGACACGACCGCGACCATGCCGACGCCGCAGTTGAAGGTGCGGGCGAGTTCGGCGCTTTCGATGCCGCCCATCTTGGCGATCCACTTCATCATCGGCGGAAGGGCGATGGCGCCCGCGTCGATATCGGCGCCGACGCCGTCCGGCAGAACGCGCGGCACGTTATCGACGAAACCGCCGCCGGTGATATGGGCGAGGGCCTTGATGTGGCCGGCGCGGATGGCGGCGAGGCAGCTCTTCACGTAGATGCGCGTCGGCGTGAGCAAAGAGTCGGCCAGGGTGCCGATGCGGGCGAACGGCGCGGGGCCGTCGTAGTTGTGGCCGCTTTTCTCGACGACGCGGCGCACCAGCGAATAGCCGTTGGAGTGGAAGCCGGAAGAGGCAAGGCCAAGGATGATGTCGCCCGGATTGACCGCGGCGCCGGTGAGGGCCTGCTCGCGTTCCACGGCGCCGATCGCGAAGCCGGCGAGATCGTAGTGGCCGGGCGCGTACATGCCGGGCATTTCGGCGGTTTCACCACCGACGAGCGCGCAGCCGGCGATCTTGCAGCCCTCGGCGATGCCGGCGATCACTTCACGCGCCGCGGCGACGTCGAGCTTGCCGGTGGCGAAGTAGTCGAGAAACAGGAGCGGTTCGGCGCCCTGAACGACGAGGTCGTTCACGGACATGGCGACCAGATCGATGCCGATGGTGCGGTGTTTGTTCGCGGCCTGGGCCACGAGGAGCTTGGTGCCGACGCCGTCGGTGGTGGCGACGAGCACCGGGTCCTTGAAGCCGGCGGCTTTGAGATCGAAGAAAGCGCCGAAACCGCCGAGGGACGCATCCGAGCCCGTGCGCGACGTGGCCTTGGCCAGCGGCTTGATGGCTTCCACGAGAGCGTTGCCGGCGTCGATATCGACCCCGGCGTCTTTGTAGGTTAAACCGTTCTTCATGAATGCTAAATTCGACCCCAGAGACGCCCGCGCGCGCTCGGCTGCGGGCGAATGATTGTTTGTTTGAAACAGGTTATGGCAGGTGCCGTTGTGAGGGCCAACATACTTAATCGACGCCGCTTTGCAATGGCCGTAGCAGGGGCGGTTTCGGCCCTTCCGATCGGCGTTTCTTTGCTGTCCGGACGCGCGTTTGCCCAGGCGGCGGTGGCCCCGCCGCGCCGGGTGACGGACGTTTTCGTGGCCGAATCGGTGCCCGTGGACGTGACGGCCGGCAGCGTGGGCGAAGCCCGCGACCGCGGCCTGACGCAGGGCCGTGTGCTCGGCTTCCGCCGCATTCTCGAGCGCATCGTGGCGCGCGACGATCTGCCGCGCGTGCCGCAGCAGAGCGCCGAACAGATCATCGAAATGGTGCGCGAGTTCTCCATCGCCAACGAGCGCAGTTCCGCGGTGCGTTACCTCGCCGAGCTGACCGTGCGCTTCAATCCGAACGCCATCCGTCAGCTTCTTCGTAATGCGGGCGTTCCCTTCACGGAAACCTTGAGCCGGCCGCTTGTCGTCGTGCCGGTGATGGTGAGCGGCGGGACCGCGAGCCTGTGGGGCAGCGTGTGGCATGACACATGGCTGCGCGCCGAGCCGGACGGCGGCCTCCTGCCGCTGATCGTTCCGACCGGCGACGCGCAGGACAACGCGCAGGTGACCGCCGCGGCCGCAACGGCGAAGACCGCGGGTCCGCTGCTGCAACTCGCCGAGCGGTATCAGGCGGGCGGCGTGCTGGTGGTGGTCGCTACCATCGACAGCAACGGACCGGTCAGCATGGAGATCACCGAAATCCGTCCGGACATCGCGCCGGAGGAAACCGCCGTCACGCATGCGGGCGCACCGGGTCAAGCCGCGCCGGAAGTGATCGCCGGGGCGGTCCAGACAGCCGTCGCCGCCGCCGCCGGCAGCGGGCGGCGGCGTAAACGCGTGTCGTTCGGCGTGAAGAACCAGATGACCGCCCTGGTGCCGGTGACGGACCTCAAGGAATGGCTGAGCGTGCGTAATCGCCTTGGCAACGTCGCGCTGGTCGATCGGGTGGACGTGCAGGCAATGACCCGCGACCGCGTGCAGATCACGATCCATTACGCGGGCGCGGAGGATCAGCTGCGCCTCGCCATGGGTCAGCACAACCTGGCCTTCACGCAGCAGAACGGCGTGTGGGTGCTGGAGAACGCGGGCGCCGCGCGCCGGACGCTGCCCCAGCCGGGCGCGGCGGCTGAAGGCGCGCCGCCGTGAAATCCCCGTGCTCCGCATGAGTGAGACGCGGACGTCCACGCAGCTTGCGCTCGATCTCGGCCACCGGCCGGCGTTCGGGCGCGAGGACTTTCTGGTCGCGCCCGGCAATCAGGACGCCGTGGAGTGGATCGACCGGTGGCCCGACTGGCCGGGCCATGTGCTCGCGCTGTTCGGACCGGCCGGCTGCGGCAAATCGCACCTCGCGCAGGTGTTCGCCCTGCGCGCGCGCGCCGTGGCCGTCGCGGCGCCGGACCTGACGACGGAGTCCGTGGGCGCGCTGCTCGGCAGATACGACGCGTTTCTGGTCGAGGAAGGCGAGGCCTGCGACGAGCGGGCCTTGTTCCATCTGTTCAACGGCGTGCGCGAAAGCAAGGGCGCCTTGCTGCTGACCGGACGCGAGCCGCCGGCGCGCTGGCCCACCGGACTCGCCGATCTGAAATCGCGCCTGTCGTCCATACCCGCCGTGTCCATCGCGCCGCCGGACGATGCGATGATGGAGGCGGTGCTGGTGAAGCTGTTCAGCGACCGCCAGCTCGGCGTCGCTCCGGACGTCATTGCCTATGTGCTGCGCCGCATCGACCGCAGTTTCGCCGCCGCGCGCCGGCTGGTCGCGACCGCCGACAAGGAATCGCTGGCGGGCAAACGGCCCATCACCATTCCCCTGATGAAGACGATCATCGGCGAGGAGCGCGCTTAGCTTTTTTCCTGGTCGTCTTCTTGACCGGGGGTGCGCGCGCGAGATCGCGCGGCCGCAGGAAACCTATAAGCGTTCCGGTCCCCGGGGCGACGGCGCGCCATGCGGCGGCGGCGTTGAAGCGGATCGAGGTCAGCGCGCCGGTCGGATATTTTTCCTTAAGCTTCGCAAGCGCCCGCGCCTGACCGGGCGCGGCGCGCGCGACGAGCGCGAGCGCGACGTCGTGAGTGGCGGGGTTATGGCCGACGATCAGGATGGATTGCGCCGTCTCGGGCGCGCGCTTGATGAAATTGAACAGGTCCTCTTCCGGCGCCATGTAGAGCGTGTCCGTGAAAACGGCCGGCGCCTTGCGCAAGGGCCGTCCGAGCAGTTCCAGGGTTTCGCGCGCGCGCCGGGCGGTGGAGCAGAACACGGCGTCGACCTGAAAGGCCTCGGCGGCGAGACGCCGGCCCAGGGTCTTGGCGGCGGCGACCCCGCGCTTGTTGAGCGGCCGTTCATGATCCGGAAGCGAAAGATCGCCCCAGTCGGATTTGGCGTGACGCAACAGGTGAACGGTTTTCATTTAAGGCGTTTCATTTGAGGGGCGGCAGGCGCATGATAGCCTTAATAGCCCTGAATCATTGCGCTTTTATGAACCCGACCGAACCCGCACAAGAGCCGAGCCGATCCCGCAGCGCACGCGCCAAGGCGCCGGCGGTCGACTCGTTCCCGCCGCGCGAGCGGTTCATCAATCGCGAACTCTCGTGGCTGGCGTTCAACACGCGCGTGCTGGAAGAGGCGCGCAATCCGCGTCACCCGTTGCTGGAGCGCGTGCGGTTCCTGTCGATCTCGGCGTCGAACCTCGACGAGTTCTACATGGTGCGCGTCGCCGGCCTCAAAGGGCAACTGAACGCGGGCATCGCGCTGCCGTCCGCCGACGGCCTGACGCCGCGCGAGCAGCTCGATGTCATCAACAACGAAGTGCGCAACCTGTTCAAGCAGCAGGACGAGGCCTGGATCGAATTGAAGGCGCTGCTGGCCGAGAACCAGATCTTCGTGGTCGGGCCGAACGATCTTTCGGACGACGACCGGCGCGAGCTGGAAGCGCGTTTCCTGGAGCACATCTTCCCGGTGTTCACGCCGCTGGCCGTCGATCCGGCGCATCCGTTCCCGTTCATTCCCAATCTTGGCCATGCGCTGGTGCTGCAATTGGCGAGGATCAGCGACGGCGAGGTGATGCGTGCGCTGGTGCCGATCCCGACGCAGGTGCAGCGCTTCGTGCGCCTGAAGGGCGGCGCGGTGCGCTTCATCCTGGTCGAGGACGTCGTGACGATGTTCCTGGACTCGCTGTTCCCGGGCTTCCGGGTGCTGCAGACCGGCCACTTCAGGGTCATCAGGGACTCCGAGATGGAAGTCGATGAAGAGGCCCAGGACCTGGTGACGAGTTTCGAAAGCGCGCTGAAGCGCCGCCGCCGCGGGACCTGCATCCGGCTCGCGCTGGCCGGCGACATGCCGCGGGACCAGGTGAAGCTGATCTGCGACGAGCTTGAAGTCTCGCCCGCCGACAGCTTCAAGATCGAAGGCATGATCGGCCAAACGGATTTGAAGCAGCTCATCATCGACGAGCGTCCGGACCTTCTGTTCCCGCCGTACAACGCGCGCTTCCCGGAACGTATCCGCGATTTCGACGGCGATTGCTTCGCCGCCATCCGCCAGAAGGACATCGTGGTCCATCATCCGTTCGAATCCTTCGACGTGGTGGTGCAGTTCCTGCGTCAGGCCGCGCGCGATCCCAACGTGCTGTCGATCAAGCAGACGCTGTATCGCACCAGCAAGGACAGCCCTATCGTCAAGGCGCTGGTGGAAGCCGCCGAAGCCGGGAAGTCGGTCACGGCGATGGTCGAGCTGAAGGCGCGTTTCGACGAAGAAGCCAACATCCGCTGGGCGCGCGATCTGGAACGCGCGGGCGCGAACGTGGTGTTCGGCTTCGTGAACCTGAAGACCCACGCCAAGATCTCGCTGGTGGTGCGCCGCGAGGGGACGGAGACGCGCTCCTACGTGCACTTCGGGACGGGGAACTATCACCCGGTGACCGCGAAGATCTATACGGACCTTTCCTACTTCACGTCCGACCCGGCCCTGTGCCGCGACGCGGGCCGCGTGTTCAACTACATGACGGGTTATGCGCAGCCGGACGCGCTGGAAAAGCTGTCCATCGCGCCGCTGGGCTTGCGCGAGCGGATCATGAAACTGATCGCGGACGAGATCGGGCACGTCAAACAGGGCCGCCCGGGCACGATCTGGGCGAAGATGAACTCGCTGGTCGACCCCGACATCATCGACGCGCTGTACCGGGCCTCGCAAGCCGGCGTGAAGATCGACCTCGTGATCCGCGGCATCTGCGGCCTGCGGCCGGGCGTGCAGGGCCTTTCGGAAAACATCCGGGTGAAGAGCATCGTCGGGCGGTTCCTGGAGCATTCGCGCATCATGTGCGTCGGGAACGGCCACGAGATGCCGTCACCGCACGCCAAGGTGTTCATCTCCTCGGCCGACTGGATGCCGCGCAACCTGGTGGCGCGCGTGGAAAGCTTCGTGCCGATCGAGAATCCCACCGTGCAGCAGCAGGTGCTGGACCAGATCATGGTCGCGAACATGAACGACAACGAGCAGAGCTGGGTGCTGCAGCCGGACGGACGCTATGTCCGCGAGCAGGCCGGCGAGCGGCCGTTCTCGGCGCATGAGTATTTCATGACCAACCCCAGCCTCTCGGGCCAGGGCAGCGCGCTGGAACGCGCCAAGAAGCGCCTTCCCAAGCTGGTTCCCAGCCGCCGGTAACTCTGATATCAAACGGGCGATCCGGCGGCCGTCCGGCCGCCCAATTCCAAATATCCTTTTCGTAGTTGATGGCCCGGAAAGTCACATCCAAAACCCGGCGGGTTGAGAGCAAGCGGCCCCGCAAGCCGGTGGCGGTCATCGACATCGGTTCGAACTCCGTGCGCCTCGTGGTCTATGACGGGCAGACGCGCACTCCCATTCCCCTGCACAATGAGAAAGCGATCTGCGCGCTGGGCAAGGGCCTGGAAAAGACCGGCAAGCTGAACCCGGACGGCGTGAAGATGGCCTTCGATACGGTGGGCCGCTTCGTGAAGATCTCGCGCGCGCTCGGGGCCGGCAGCATCGACGCGCTGGCCACCGCGGCGGTGCGCGACGCCGCGGACGGCAAGGCTTTCGCCAAGGCCCTGGGCCGCAAGACCAAGATCAACGTGCAGATCCTGAGCGGGAAACAGGAAGCGCAGCGCTCGGCGCTGGGCGTCTTGTGCGGTATTCCCGACGCGGAAGGCATCGTCGCCGATCTCGGCGGCGGCAGCCTCGAATTGGTGAAGGTCGGCCATCGCCGCATGAGCGAGCATACGACCATGCCGCTCGGCCTGTTGCGCCTGACCGAAGCCTCCGAAGGGGACCGCGACAAGGCGCTGTCGCTCATCGACAAGGCGCTCGACAAGCATAAGTGGGTCATGAAGCAGCGCGACCAGACGCTCTATGCCGTGGGCGGCGCGTGGCGTTCCCTGGCCCGTGTCTGCATCGCGCAGATGAATTATCCGCTGCACGTCCTGGATAACTTCACGCTGGAACGCCAGCAGGCGATCTCGCTGTTCGACGTGATCTCGCGCCTGTCGCAGCGCAGTCTGGAGCAGATCAAGGGTGTTTCGAAATCGCGTCTCGCCACCCTGCCTTTGGGCGCGGCGGTGCTTGAGCGGTTATTGGAAGTCGTCAAGCCGCGCGCGCTGGTGTTCTCGATCTACGGGATGCGCGAAGGCCAGTTCTTCAAGGACCTGCCGGTGGACGTGCGCAAGCAGAACCCGATCATCAGCCTCGCCGAGGAAATGACGCGGGCCGCGGGACGGTCCGTGGACGCCGGCCATGAGTCCTTCAAATGGATGAGCGGCCTGTTCAAGGATGAAAGCGCGCGGCAACGCAGGCTTCGCCTGGCCGCATGCCTGTTGCGCGACGTGTGGTGGACGGAACATCCCGACTACCGCGCCGAACAGGCGTTCCTGCGCGTCCTGAGGCTGCCGTTCCTGGGCCTCGGGCATGAAGACCGCGCCGCGCTCGCGCTGGTGATGTATTACCGCTACCAGTCCGAGGCCACGGCGCCGATCATCGAGCAGGCGCACGCGCTTCTGGCGGAATCGCGTATCGAGCGCATCCAGACCGTCGGTCTCGCGATGCGGCTTGCCTACGCGCTTTCGGCCGGCGCGCCGGGCTGGGTGAGCAAAACCTCCCTGAAGATCGACGGCGCGAAACTGGTGCTGTGCGTGCCGGGCGGCGAGCCCTTGTTCCGCACCGGCTCCTACGAACGGCGCCTGAAGCGCCTGGCCGATCACCTGGGCCTGGCCGCCCAGATCCGGACCGTATGACTCAGCGTGTCATTCCGGCCTCCGCCGGAATGACATCGGAGCTATCTCTCGAACACCTCGACATCCTTGCCGTTGGCCGAGAGGCCGATGGCGAGTTTGCCGTGTTTGAGTTTGAGGGCGTCTTCGCCGAACAGTTCGCGGCGCCAGCCGTGCAGGGCCGGGACGTCGGCGGTGTCGGTGAGCGCGATGGCTTCCACGTCGTCGCTGGTGGCGATGAGACGCTGAGCCACATGGTGGCGGTCCGACTTGGTTTTCAGAAGAAGCTTGAGAAGCTCGACGATGGCGCGCGGCGCCGGATTGTCGCCGTTGTCCTGGCGGTCGGGCTTGGGGCAATCGCTCTCGGGCACGGCGCGGCCCTTGGCGATGGCGGCGAGCACGCCGTCCACATACTTGCCGCTGGCGAGCGGCTTGGCGAGGCGCGAGCGTTTGATGTCGTCCACCGTGACCGGCATGCTGGCGGCCAGTTCGAGCAGCGCGTCGTCCTTGGCCACGCGCTGGCGCGGCATGTCCTGGGACTGGGCGGTGAGTTCGCGCCAGGCGGCGAGTTCGCGCAGCACGCACAGGAGGCGCGGGGCGCGGGTGCGCGCCCGGATGCGGCGCCAGGCTTCGCGCGGTTCGACCCGGTACGTGGCCGGATCGGTCAGGGTGTCGGTCTCCTCCTGCAGCCAGGGCAGGCGGCCGGACTTCTCCAGCTTCTTGGCGAGCTGCTGGTAGACCTTGCGCAGGTGGGTGACGTCGCCGAGGGCGTATTTGACCTGGCGCTCGGTGAGGGGGCGCTGCGACCAGTCCGTGAAGCGTTGGGATTTGTCGAGATGCGCGCCCGCCAGTTTGGACACCAGGGTTTCGTAGCCGACCTGATCGCCGAAGCCGCAGACCATGGCGGCGATCTGGGTGTCGAAGATCGGGGTGGGGACCTGGGTGGTCGCCGTATAGAAGATTTCCAGGTCCTGGCGTCCGGCGTGGAACACCTTGAGGACCTTGGGATTGGCCAGGAGATCGTAAAGCGGTTTGAGATTGATCCCCGGCGCCAGGGGGTCGATGCAATGGGCCTCGTCGGGGCCGGCCACCTGAACCAGGCAAAGCTTTGCCCAATAGGTGGTTTCGCGCATGAATTCGGTATCGACCGTCACGAACTCGGTCTGGCTCAGCCGGTCACATAATGCGCTGAGCGCGGCCGTGTCTGTAATCAATGTCATGGGAGCAGTTCTTAGCCCCTAAGGGGGGCGCGCCGCAACCCACGCAAAAGCCTCGGCGCTTGACAAAGGGCGGGGTTCAGTGTGCTTTCACGCCCGCTTAAAAGGGGTTTCGGGCCCCTGCGTTCGACCCCCATTTCCGCCCCTTTCGTAAGGATTAGAGCCGATGCACCGCTACCGTTCACATACCTGTGGCGCCCTTCGCCAGGAGGATGCAGGTAAGGAAGTGAAGATCGCGGGTTGGGTGCATCGCAAGCGCGATCACGGGAATTTGCTGTTCGTGGACCTGCGCGACCAGTTCGGCATCACCCAGTGCGTAGCCGACATCTCGGCCCCGGTGTTCAAGATCCTGGAAGCGGTCCGCCCCGAAAGCGTCATCAGCGTGCTCGGCAAGGTGGTGCCGCGGTCCGCCGAAACCGTGAACGACAAGCTCCCGACGGGCCGTATCGAGCTGGTCGTGAAGGAAGTCACGATCCTGTCCGAAGCCGCCGTGCTCCCCATGCAGGTGGCCGGCGACCAGGAATACTCGGAAGAGATGCGGCTCAGCTACCGCTTCCTCGACCTGCGCCGCGAGAAGATGCGCGACAACATGCTCTTGCGCTCGAAGGTCATCGCCTCGATCCGCCGGCGCATGTGGGACGCGGGTTTCGTGGAATTCCAGACCCCGATCCTCACCGCGTCCTCGCCGGAAGGCGCGCGCGACTTCCTGGTGCCGTCGCGTATCCACCCGGGCAAATTCTACGCGCTGCCGCAAGCGCCGCAGCAGTTCAAACAGCTGCTGATGACCTCGGGCTTCGACCGTTACTTCCAGATCGCGCCCTGCTTCCGCGACGAAGACAGCCGCGCCGACCGTTCACCGGGCGAGTTCTACCAGCTCGATTTCGAAATGGCCTTCGCGACCCAGGACGATGTGTTCGACACCATCGCCCCCGTGCTCGCCGGCGTGTTCGAGGAGTTCGGCAGGGGCCGGCGCGTGACGAAAACGCCGTTCCCGCGCATCACCTTCGACGACGCGATGGCCAAGTACGGCAGCGACAAGCCGGACCTGCGCAACCCGCTCCTCATCACCGACGTCACGCCGGCCTTCAAAGGCTCGGGTTTCGGCCTGTTCGCCAAGAACATCGACAAGGGCGGCATCGTGCGCGCGGTCGTGGGTCCGAAGTCCTCCGACCAGCCGCGCAGCTGGTTCGACAAGCTGAACGAATGGGCCCGTGAGAACGGCGCCGGCGGTCTCGGCTACATCCAGTTCAAGGCCGACGGCCCCGCGGGCCCGATCGCCAAGAACCTCGACGCCGACCGCGTCGCGCAGATCAAGGCGGCCACCGGCGCGCAGGACGGCGATAGCGTCTTCTTCGTGTGCGACCAGCCGGCCGTGGCCGCGAAGTTCGCGGGCCTTGTGCGTACGAAAGTCTGCAACGAGCTGAACCTCCTGGACGCCGAACAGTTCGCCTTCTGCTGGATCGTCGACTTCCCGATGTACGAACGCAACGCCGACACGGGCCAGATCGAATTCAGCCACAACCCGTTCTCGATGCCGCAGGGCGAGATGGACGCGCTGATGACCAAGGACCCCTTGGACATCAAGGCGTTCCAGTATGACATCGTGTGTAACGGCATCGAACTGTCGTCGGGCGCGATCCGCAACCACCGCCCGGACATCATGTACAAGGCTTTCGAAATCGCGGGATATACCCAAGCCGACGTCGAAAGCCGTTTCGGCGGCATGCTCAACGCGTTCAAGCACGGCGCCCCGCCGCACGGCGGCTCGGCCCCCGGCATCGATAGAATCGTCATGCTGCTGGCCGACGAGCCGAACATCCGCGAAGTCATCCTGTTCCCGATGACCGGCCGCGCCGAAGACCTGCTCATGCAGGCCCCCAACACGGTCACGCCGCGCCAGCTGAAAGAGCTGCACATCAAGCTCGATCTGCCGAAGGACGTGGCGAAGGCGGAAACGAAAGACGCGGCGAAGTAGGCCTTCTTGTCATCCTTGCGGCCTCTTGGCCGCGAGGATCCAGGCGTTTCTCGTTCCTACTTCTTCAGCCAGCCCTGGTCGCGCGGCATGGCGGGATCGGCCGTGATCTTCAGCTCGGCGCAATGGTGGTAGGTGTAGCCGCCTTCCGGATTGAAGCTGTGGTCGGCCATCCACTGGATGACCTGCAAGGTGCAGTTCTCGCAGTCGATATTCGGGATACGCACGTCGGTTTCCCAGATGTGGCCCGGCGGAACACGCTCGGTATGCACGAACAGGCCGTCCGCCAGGACCGGCGGCCTCGGGTTCGGATCGATCTTGGCCGAGACGGAGCGCGGGCCTTTTTCCGTCTCGCGCGTCACGGTCTCGGGAGCGGCCGGGAGATCGCGCGGCGGGCCGGCCCCCGCGACGCGGTAGTGTCCCGGGTGATAGACGGTTTCCTTGATCTTGATGTGGAACTGCGCGCCGCCTTTGACCGGCGTGACCACGTTCGTCGGCGGCGTCGAGCCGCTCTTCGTGCCGCCGCAGGGCTCCGCCTTCTGCGGATTGCCGCGCTCATCCTGGGTCAGCGTCGGCGTCGGCTCCATCAGATAGAAATGCGAACTCGCTTCCACGGGCGCGAAAAGCGCCAGGAGAGAAAGGTAAGCCGGATGAAATTTCATGTGCCCCCGCAGGTTGGTTTGCCGAGCGAAGTGTACGCAGGACGGCTGAGCGCCGGAATCACAATCTGGCGAACCGAGAAACGCCTACGGCGAATATGACTACCGGACCTTCAGGTTCAAACGCGCGCGGCGTTCCTGCTTGATCTTGTACATGGCCGCGTCGGCGGCTTCGAGCAGGGGCTTCACCTCGGCCTTGGCGGCATACATATGCACGCCGCAGCTGGCCTTGATCGCGATCTGGTTGTTGTCCCAGGCCGCGTAGGCGTTGTTGAGCTTGCGGTCGAGGTCTTCGGCGCGGCGCACGCCGTTACGCTTGTTGGAGCGCGGCAGGAGGATCGCGAATTCGTCGCCGCCGAGGCGGCCGATATAGTCGGTGTCGCGGATGTGGCCGCGCAGGAGATTGGCGACGGTCATCAGCACTTCGTCGCCGGCCGCGTGGCC